>NZ_JBFUHZ010000001.1:0-253567 GCF_056402135.1 Rhodococcus sp. P4_C10
AGTGTGTCTCGGCCGCAACCGGTCTGGTTGTGGGTGAGTGTTGAGGCCTTGCCTGGTCAGACTTCGTGGATCGCGCGCCGGTTGTGGGCCGGCCGGGGTCTTCGCAGCGGGTCCACCCACGCGGGTGGGGTGAACGACGGGAACCCGTCCGATTCGATCTGCACTGCCCAGTGGTTCCTGTGGATGATCGTGTGGTGCTTCTTGCAGAGCAGCACGAGGTTGGACAGGGCGGTGGGTCCGCCCTCACTCCAGTGCCGGATGTGGTGGGCGTCGGTCCACGCCGCCGGTCGGCCGCAGCCGGGGAACGCGCAGCCGCAGTCCCTCGCCACCAGCGCTTTCCGTAGTTTCGGGGAGATGACGCGGGTGGTTCGGCCGATGTCGAGTGGGTTGCCGCCCCGGTCGACGAAGATCGGCGTGACGGTCGCGTCGCAGGAGATGCGGGCGGCGATGGCGGCGGAGATCGGGCCGACCCAGGGCATGGTGGCGTGCCGGCGTCGGCGGTAGTGTCGAGGGGGTCTGACGTCGGCGCAGTGTTGGCCACTGACAGTTCCGGTTGCGTTGTCGGAGTGGTAGTCCCAGTCGTTGTCTCGCCACGCTCCGGTCGCGGGTGTCGGCGCCGTCGCGGAGACCGCGTGTCTCAAGGCATCGACGTCGATCGTCACCGTGACGTGGGGTCGTTCGCCGCCTTCCATCGGGCCGCGTGCGTTGTCGAGGTGCCCGCGGATGATCTGTTCGAGGGCGTCGGCGCGGCGCTTGGCGGCGGTACGGTCGTCCCGGATCGGGTGGCCGTCGTCGTCGGTGCTGGGATGCGGCTTCGACAGTCCGGAGAGGGCGGTCTGGAGGGCCTCGCCGGACTCGGCGTCGAAGGTGCCTTTCACGTGCACCCGCCCGCCGAGCGTTGTGCTGGCGAAGAACTCGTTGAGTTCGGGGTTCTCGCCGTCGGGTGGGACGGTCCCGTCGAGTTGCAGGAGCAGTTCCAACGCGCGTGCGCGTCGGCGCAGGACGGTGACGTTCTCGAGACGGGCGGACATGAGCAGGTAGGCCTGGCAGTCGTCGGGGCGTCCGCTCTCGGGGTCGGGGTGGTCCCAGTCGGTCTCCACCGACTCGGCAGTCCGGTCGGCGGTGAGTCTTTCGAGTCTGGCGAGGAAGTTGACGATCACCTGGACGTGGCCGAGTTCGATCCGCCCGGCATCGAGTGCGGCGGCCATCCGCGGGCGCAGTGGTAGTTCTCGGCCGAGGCGGACGATCCTGCCCGCCTGGCCGGCGGTCATGTGGGTGGCATCCGCGAGCCAGGACGCGGTGTCGGCGGCACCGAGGTGGTTCGAGAGGCACTGCTGGTCGGCCTCGTGCACCAGCCGCACACGCAGGGCTTCGAGTTCGAGGATCTTCTCCGACAGTTCAGGGACCGCCGCGGCCAACTCGGTTTCGTCGAGTCGCCATGCCTCGACCCGGGCGGGGTCGGTGAGCATGGCGTCGAGTTTCATACATCGAATTCTACTCGCACGCACATTCGATCACAATGATATTTTGCCTGGTGAAGAATGTGCGAGCGCAGAGAAGCGCTGAATGAGAAGATGTCCGCCATGACGCAACAAATCGCGGAGGTTGCCCGTTTCGAGCCGGTCGAGGACGTCCGTCCGTCCGACCGCGCGTGGCCGCAGATGGTCTGGCCGGTGCCCGCGGGGACGGAACTGGTCGGCGAGGCCGTGCGCCTGACTCCGGTCGACCCGGCCGCCGACGCGCACGACCTCTTCCACGCCCTCGACCGCGCCGACGTGTGGGCGCACGTGCCCGGCCGGCCCGCAGACCCGGCGGATCTCGAGGAGATCCTGGGTGCCCGGTGCGCCCAGCCCGAATGGCAGCCGTGGACGGTGCGGACTCGACACGCCGTGGGCGACGTACCGGCGGGTGCCGTCGTCGGAATGACCTCGTTCCTCGACGTGGCGACATATGACGCGCGCCTGGAGATCGGCTACACCCTCTATGCCCCTGCCGTGTGGGCAACCGCCGTCAACCCCGAGACAAAGCTCCTTCTGCTTGGGTACGCCTTCGAGACCCTCGGCGTGGGACGGGTGCAGCTGAAGACCGACGCCCGTAATCACCGTTCACAGCAGGCGATTTACCGGCTCGGCGCCCAGTACGAGGGAACCTTGCGTCGGCACTTCCGCCGTCCGGACGGCACCGTCCGCGACACCGTGATGTTCTCGGTGACCGCGGAGGACTGGCCCATGGTGCGTGAGCGTCTCGCCCGGCGGCTCGGCAACGACTGAACTGCGAGGCCGAGCGCTATCCCCAGTCGCGTCCGGCACGTCGGTCGACACCTTGCCGGGAAACTGGGGATCGCGCCGCTCGAAGAACGAGGTCACACCCCCGATCGCATCCGGACTCGGAGGCTGCCGGCGATGATCGCCGAGTCCACCCGGTGCACCGCGTCCGGATCGGGCGGCGGGCAGAAGGCCGCGGAATCCTTGAACCTCAAACCGATTGCCACTCAGCTCACCCCGCTGCTGGGGATCACCCCTCGATGCCGAGCAACGTCCACGCCGGACCGGGACTGCGCGGGATCACGTCGGTGCGGGGATCAGGACTGGTCGATCGGCGGCAGGACGTCTCGGACGATCGTCGACATGGTGTGGACCAACAGGTCACGGACCTGGCGGCGGGTCAGCGTGCCGGCGTCGAGCCACTGCCGGCTGGCCGACTTGGCCAGGCCGCCGTAGGACACCACGACGGCGCGGACGGCCTCGCGGTGCCGTGCCTCGGGTTCGAGGCCGATGGCGTCCATCATCCGCGTCGCGGCCACGTCATCGGCCTCCCGGAGGATCTGCTCGAGTTCCGGGTCGCGAGTCATGTCCTCCGACATCACCGTCGACATCCGCATGCCCCGGTGCCGCTCGGCGACGTCCAGCCATCGGTCGATCACCGCCTCGATCCGTTGGAAAACGGTGGCGGACTTCGGGATTCGTTCGACCGCGATCGCCGGGACGAACACGAAACGGCGGACCATCTCGAGGTACAGCTCGCGCTTGTTCCCGAAGTAGTGGTTGACCAGTGGGCGTCCCACCCCGGCCGCCGCCGCGATCTCGGTGGTCGACACGTCCGAGTACGGCCTCTCCTCGAAAAGCTTTGCCGCGCACTCGATGATCTGCGCCCGGCGGGCCTCGGGGTCGAGCCGCCGAGCCGTCGTCGGTGAGGAGTGTGTCTCGGGCATGACTGGAGATTATCCGCAGGGGCGGCTCAGCGGCGGAACAGGCTGCGCAGGAACCCGCCGGACGAGGTGGGGCGCTCACAGGTGCAGCGTCGGGCTGCGGGGACGTGCCGCATGACGTCGTCGACGTGGTTGCCGCAGCCCTTCCAGGTGGTCTTTCCGCAGTTCGGGCAGGGGGCGGGTTGGCACATGAGGGTCCTTTCGGTCGTGTGCACCCAATGATACCCATGGGGGTATCCAGCCTGGGGTGTCGTGGGGCAGCAGGGTGGTGCAATTCACCGCACGGCGGCGCCTGGGCTGGGCCCCCGGTCTGGTCCAGGCACCCCGTGGCCGAACGGCGCGGTGCAGAATGGGCGGGTGCCGATCCGAATCGCCGACGCCGAGCGCCGCGCCCGCCTGGCCCAACGCCACCGCCTGGCCCCGGAGGCCCGCGCCGAGAACGTCACGGAGGCGGCGAGAAGCCTTGTCTGCCTCCACGGTACGGACCCGGCGACCATCTACCTGTCGGCCCGGGCGCGGGTCGGCGGCATGGCGGTCGAGGACCTCGACCGTGCGCTGTATGCGGACCGCACACTGGTCAAGCACCTCGCGATGCGCCGCACGCTGTTCGTGTTCCCGCGCGAGTCGATCCCGTACGTTCAGGCCGGCGCCAGCGACCGGGTCGCCGACGCGGAACGGCGCCGACTGGTCCGCGAGGTGGAGAAGGCGGGCCTGTTCACGGACGGCGCGGCCTGGCTGGACGCGGCCGGCGACGCGGTGCTCGGCGCCCTCGTCGACGTCGACCCGACGGCGTACGCCGAACTGCGCGAGGAGATTCCGCTGCTGCGCGGGTCGATGACCTACGGCGAGGGCCGCAGCTGGGGCGGGCAGGTGTCGGTAGGCCCGCGGGTGCTGACCGTCCTGTCGGCGGAGGGTCGGATCGTGCGTGCCACCAACGACGGGCACTGGCGGTTGTCGCGGAACCGGTGGGCGACAGCCGAATCCTGGCTCGGCGCACCGATTGAACGTCGGTCGGCCGCCGACGGTGCTACCTGGCTGGTCGCGGCCTGGCTGCGTGCCTTCGGTCCCGGCACCGAGGCCGACATCAAGTGGTGGCTCGGGTCGACGGCGACCATCGTCCGGAAGGCGCTCTCCGTGCTGGACGTCGTCACCGTCGACCTGGACGGTCAGACCGGCTACCTGCTCGCCGACGACCAGGAGCCGGTGGCGCCGGTCGCGCCGTGGGCGGCCCTGCTGCCCGCGCTGGACCCCACCACGATGGGCTGGCGGGACCGGCAGTGGTACCTGGGACCGCACCGGGATCTGCTGTTCGACACCGCCGGCAACGCCGGCCCGACCGCGTGGTGGGACGGCCGGATCGTCGGCGGCTGGTGGCAGGACGAGGACGGACAGGTGGTGGTCCACCTCCTCGACGACGTCGGCTCCGAGGCGCGCCGGGCCCTGGACGAGGAGGCCGAGCGGCTGTCCGCCTGGCTCGCGGGCGTCCGGGTGCTGCCGCGCTTCCCGTCACCGTTGGCGAAGCTGCACGCCTGACCGCGTCAGCGCTGCATGGACCCCGTCGCCAGGTACCGCTGGTGGAACGAGAACGCCTCGCCGAGCAGGTGCGGGGTGTGTCCCGCGCCGGGCTGCGCGTCGGCGCGGGCCAGGTAGTCGTGCAGAAGCGGCCGGAACTCCGGGTGCGCGCAGTTGTCGATGACGGCGCGCGCCCGGCGCCGCGGGGACAGGCCGCGCAGGTCCGCCAGACCCTGCTCGGTGACGATGACCTGGGTGTCGTGCTCGGTGTGGTCGACGTGCGGGACCATCGGGACGATCGAGGAGATCACGCCGCCGCGTGCGGTCGACGGGCTCAGGAACATCGACACGTAGCCGTTGCGGGTGAAGTCCCCGGACCCGCCGATGCCGTTCATGATCTTGGTGCCCATCACGTGCGTCGAGTTCACGTTGCCGTAGATGTCGGCCTCGAGCATCCCGTTCATCGCGATGATGCCGAGTCGCCGGACCACCTCGGGGTGGTTGCTGATCTCCTGCGGCCGCAGCGTGATGTGGTTGCGGTAGAAGTCGACATTCGAGGTGAACTCCTCGAGGCCCTTCTCCGACAGGGCCAGCGACGTGGCCGACGCGTGCGCGACGGCGCCGTCCTTGATCAGCCGCAGCATGGAGTCCTGGATGACCTCGGAGTAGCAGGTCAGATCGCGGTAGCCACCCCGGTCGAGTCCACCGAGCACCGCGTTGGCGACGTTGCCGATTCCCGCCTGCAGCGGCAGCAGCGAGTCGGCGGGCAGACGCCCGGCCTTCACCTCGTGGTCGAAGAATTCGAGTACGTGCCCGGCGATCGCGATGCTCACCGCGTCCGGTTCGGTGAGCGGGCTGGCGCTGTCGGGGCAGTTGGTCTCCACCACCGCGACCACCTTGTCCGGGTCCACCCGGAATGTGGTCTGGCCGATCCGGTCCGCGGCGCTGGTGATCTCCAGCGGGGTCCGGTTCGGCGGCAGCGCGGTGCCGTAGTAGATGTCGTGGATGCCGGTCATGGCGTCTGGCACCCAGGAGTTGACCTCGAGGATCACCTTCTTGGCGACGTCGAGCCAGGTCTTGTTGTTGCCGACGGAGGCGGACGGGATCAGCTCGCCGGCCTCGGTCACGCCGGCCACCTCGACGACTGCGACGTCCACGGTGCCGTAGTAGCCCTCCCACACCTGCTGGGCCACGTGCGAGAGATGGATGTCGACGTAGTCCATCCGGCCCTCGTTGATCTTGCGGCGGGCGGTGGCCTCGGACTGGTAGGGCATGCGGAGCGCGATGCCGTCGATCTCCGCGAGCGTGCGTTCGGTCTCCGTGGAGACCGACGCCCCGGTGAGCAGGTTGATGGTGAAGTTCTCGCCGGCCCCGCGGGCGTGGTGAATCCGCTCGGCGAGCGCCGGGATGATCACCTTGGGAGTGCCTGCGCTGGCGAAACCGCTGATGGCGACGGTGTCGCCGGCGTGAATGTGCCGGACGGCCTCGGCAGCGGTCGTGGTCTTCTCGAGAAACGCCGAGCTACGAATTCTTGCCATTTTCGCCCCGGATTCGGTTTCGTCGTGTAGAGGAGTCACCGGGACAGGCTAGCGGGCGAGATCCCGGCGACTGCACGCGACGCAGTCCACTACCGTGGTCGCGGACCGCACAATCGCGAAACCCGGGCACCGGAGGGACTTGAAATGACCGACGCCGAGGACCGCCCAACGCCCCCGGACCCGCTCGGTTCGCTGGCACCGTTTGCCGGGCACTGGGTCGGTGGCGGGGACGGGCACTACCCGACCATCGACGACTTCTCCTACGTGGAGGAGATCGAGTTCACCGCGACACCCGGCAAACCGTTCCTCGGGTACCGCTCGCGGACCTGGTCGCCGGGCCGCGAGCGTCCGATGCACACCGAGAACGGCTACCTGCGCCGCGCGGCGGGCGAGGCCGTCGAGTTGCTGGTCAGCCAGCCCACCGGGTTCGTCGAGCTGCACCGCGGCGAGGTGCGCGACGGGGTGCTGGAGCTGACGCAGCTGACCCTGAGCGCGTCGCCGGACGCCAAGCCCGTGCACGGGATCCGGCGCCGCCTGGAGGTGGTCGGCGACGTCCTCACCTATGACATGTGGATGTCGCATGCCGAGACACCGATGACCCACCACCTGCAGGCCCGGCTCCAGCGAGGCTGAGCCGGACGGAGGGACGTCAGCCCCAGCGGGACTGCCCGCCGTCCAGCGGGATGGTCGCGCCGGTGAGGTAGCCGGCGTCCGGGCCGACCAGGAACGCGACGGCCTGGCCGATGTCGGTCTCGGCGTCGCCGATCCGGCGCATGGGGATGCTGGCGACGAACGCCGCCGCCTCGTCGGGGCGGGCGTCGGCCCACCGTTGCAGTGCGGGCGTCTGCGCGTGAGGGGCGACCGCGTTGACCCGGATGCCGTCCACCCCCCACTCGCAGGCCGCGGCGCGGGTCAGGGCGCGCACCCCCTCCTTGACCGCTGCGTAGCCGCCGTAGGTGCTCGCGTCCCAGCGCACCGCGACCGCGCTGACCATGTTGACCACCGCGCCGCCCCCGCGAGCCTTCATGTGCGGGTAGCAGGCCTGCATGGTCCGCAGCGTCGCGACCGGTCCCGAGTTCAGCCCGGCCGCGAGCGCGTCGGGGTCGAGGTCGAGGACGGGGCCGAGCGGGTTGAGGCTGGCGTTGTTGACCAGGATGTCGATGCCGCCGAACAGCGCGACGGCCGCGTCGACGGCCGCGGTGATCTGGCCGGCATCGGCGATGTCGGCGACGATCGGCTCGGCTCGCGCGCCGAACCCGCGGATGCTCTCGCACGTCTCGATCAGCTTCGGCTCGGTGCGCCCGACCACTGCGATTGCCGCACCCTCCTTGGCCAGCGCGAACGCGATGCCCTGGCCGACGCCCTGCCCTGCCCCGGTGATCAGCGCGATCTTTCCGTCCAGCTTGCCCATCTGAAGTCTCTCCACCTGTTCGTCCGCCGCGAGCCGACCCCGGTGCGGCGTCGGCTCTGTCGAGGAGGAAGTGAACCAGTCGGCCACCGGGTCCGGGGCGGTGCTCTCGTTGGCCGGGAGTCCACTGACCAGCGGACCGATGAGTTCGCGTTGCGGCGGGGGTCTGTACCTGCGAACGTCCTCACGGATGAGGATGTGAACCGTCGGACCCCATACGAAGGAGCCCCACAATGTCCCGAATGCTTTTCGTGAACATGCCGGTGAAGAACATCGACGCGACCCGGAAGTTCTTCGACGGAATCGGTTTCGGGTTCAACGAGACCTTCAGCGACGAGAACTGCGCCTCGATGGTGATCAACGACCTGACCACCGTCATGCTGCTGCAGGAGTCGCGGTTCCGCGACTTCATCGCCGACGACATCTGCGACACCTCGAAGGCCCGTGAGGCCCTGCTGTGCATCTCCGCGGACAGCCGCGAGGAGGTCGACTCGCTCGTCGACACCGCCATCGGTGCCGGTGGCTCGGCCTGGATGGAGGCGCAGGACCAGGGCTTCATGTACGGCCGCGCGTTCCGGGACCTGGACGGGCACGTCTGGGAGGTCATGTGGATGGACCCCGCCGCCGTCGGCTGACCGCTGCGGCGCCGTCGGTGCGTGCGGCTGACCCCGACAGGGCTACGGCGCACGCACCGGCCGTCGGCCGCCTAGGCTCGAACTGCGCGTAAACCCCACGAGGGCAGGACGGTTCGCATGGCCGAATCGATCGACGAGCGGTTCGTCGAGACCGTCGGGGCGATGGTGAGCCCGACCCCTGGTCGCTCGCCCGCCCCGACGGCACCCGTGCGCGAGGGTTCGGCGCTCACCGTGGCCCGCTGCCTGGAGCTCTTCGACGCCCAGCTCGGCAGCAGACACCTCGATCTGGCTGCTCGCGTGCTGCGGGCCGGTGGCGCGGGCTTCTACACGATCGGTTCGTCGGGTCACGAGGGCAACGCGGCCGTGGCGGGCGCGCTTCGTCCGACGGACCCGGCGTTGTTGCACTACCGGTCCGGCGGGTTCTTCCTCGAACGCGCGCGCCAGGTCGGCGGTGGCGATCCGCTGCGGGACGTGCTGCTGGGGGTGGTCGCGGCAGCCGCCGATCCGATTTCCGGTGGGCGGCACAAGGTGTTCGGGCGCCACGACCTCGCGGTGATCCCGCAGACCTCCACGATCGCGTCACACCTGCCGCGCGCGGTGGGCGTCGCATTCGCGATCGGGCGGGCCCGCAGGCTGGGTGTCGATTCGCTCTGGCCCGCGGACGCGGTGGCCGTGTGCAGCTTCGGGGATGCCTCCGCCAATCACTCGACGGCGGTCGGTGCGATCAACGCGGCGGCGTTGGGTGCGTACGAGGGGCTGCCGCTGCCATTGCTGTTGGTCTGCGAGGACAACGGCATCGGCGTCAGCGTGCCCACCCCCCGGGGCTGGATCGAGTCCGCGTACTCGGCGCGGGTGGGGCTCGAGTACTTCGCCGCGGACGGCTGCGACCTCGCCGCCGCCGTCGACGCGGCAACGCGCGCCGCGCGCTGGGTGCGCGAGCACCGGCGCCCGGCGTTCCTGCACCTGCGCACAGTCCGGCTGATGGGGCACGCGGGCTCGGACGTGGAATCGGCCTACCGATCTCCCGCGGTGATCGTCGCCGAACAGCGCCTGGACCCGCTGCTCGGCACCGCCCGGCTGCTCGTCGAGTCGGGCGCCCTGACGCCGGACGAGGTGCTCGCCCGGTACCGGCGCAAGCGTGACGACGTGCTCGCGCTCGCCCGCGAGGTCGCCCTTCTCCCCCGGCTGACGACGACGGCCGGTGTGATGTCGCCGCTGGGCGGGCCGGACCCCGGGTCGGTGGCCGACGCGGTCGACATGTCGGCCGGGACACGTTCTCGAACAGAGGTTTTCGACGGTGCGCTGCCGGAGAGGGCCGGTCGTCTCACCCTGGCGCAGTCGATCAACCGTGCCCTGCTCGACGTTCTCGCCGCCCACCCCGAGGCGATGGTTTTCGGTGAGGACGTTGCCCGCAAGGGTGGGGTCTACGGCGTCACCCGCGGGCTCGCGACCCGGGTGGGAGCGGCTCGGGTCTTCGACACCCCGCTCGACGAGCAGACAGTGCTCGGACTCGCGCTCGGTGCGGGCGTCTCCGGGCTGCTGCCCATCCCAGAGATCCAGTACCTCGCCTATCTGCACAATGCGGAGGACCAGATCCGTGGCGAGGCCGCGACATTGGGATTCTTCTCGTCCGGCAGCTACCGCAACCCGATGGTGGTGCGGGTCGCCGGCTACGGCTACCAGAAGGGCTTCGGGGGGCACTTCCACAACGACGACGCGGTCGCGGTGCTGCGTGACATCCCGGGCCTGGTGCTGGCCTCTCCCGCCCGACCCGAGGACGCCGCCGCGATGCTCCGCACCTGTGTCGCCGCCACGAAAACCGAAGGCGCGGTGTGTGTTTTCCTGGAACCGATCGCGCTGTACCACGAGCGGGACCTGCACGAGCCCGGGGACGACGGCTGGCTGGCTCCGTACGCGGGGCCGGACCGCTGGGCAGCCACACACGTCCCGGTTGCGAGCGGCCGCACCTACGGGGACGGACCGGATCTGACCATCGTGACCTTCGGGAACGGGCTGTGGATGAGCCTGCGGGTCGCCGAGCGGCTGCGTAAGCGGGGCCTCGACGCGCGAGTGTTCGATTTGCGCTGGCTCGCTCCGTTGCCGGTGGCGGACCTGCTCCGGGAGGCGCGCGCGACCGGGCGGGTCCTGGTGGTCGACGAGACGCGGCGGTCGGGCGGAGTCTCGGAGGGGGTCGTCGCAGCACTCGTCGACCGCGGCTTCGACGGCCGGATCGCGCGGGTCACGAGCGAGGACAGCTTCGTCCCCCTGGGCGACGCCGCACGCCTGGTGCTGGTCTCCGAGGAGCAGATTGAGGCGGCGGCGCTCGCGGTGGGCCGTTGACGCCGGTCGCGGGCGGTCGAGCTGCGTCGCGACCGCCCGCCATGGCTGCACTTCCAACCGGCCAGTGTCATCCGCGCAGCGGGTACGCGAAGCCGGGCACGATCCGCCCCGCTGCCGCGGCGGCCACCAGCACGATTGCCATCGCGGGTAGCAAGGTGTGCGGAAGGTAGCCGAGCCCCGGGTCGGTGAGCCCGATGCCGCCGGCGCCCAACGCCGCGGGGATGTGTGGTGCACGCAGGACGGCCAAGACCGCGACCGTCGCGACAACCGAGGCGGCCACTGCGGTCTCCGACGGTCCGAGGATCGCGGTGATCGGGAGCGCAGTCGCCGCGGCGGCAGGGTAGGCCCGCAGGATCGCCCCCGGTCTCGCGGGCGGTCCTGCGGGGGCGAGCGCGATCAGGGCGGCCGACGCCACGAACGGCAGCGCGAAGACCGCGAGGCCGAGCAGGTGTTCGGCCGTGGCCAGGGACGCGATGATGATCAGCGCCGCCGCGGCCGCGCTGAGGGCAGAGGCGGTGGTGCCCCGGCGGGCGATCGCGGCGGAGGCACTGGTGAGGACGGACATGAGGCTCCTTCTGGCAGGCCTTGTGGGATCAGGGGTTTCGACGGAGGAAGTCCCTGATCAGGTCGGCGATCTCCTGTCCGTGGGTCTCCAGCGCGAAGTGGCCGGCGTCCAGCAGGTGGATCTCTGCGTCGGGGAGATCGGTCGCGAACGCCTCGGCGCCCGCGGGGCCGAAGATCTCGTCGCCGCGGCCCCAGGCGACCAGTGTTGGCGGCCGGTGGGTCCGGAAGTACTCCTGGAAGGCGGGGTACCCGTCGAGGTTGAACTGGTAGTCCCAGAACAACTGGAGCTGAATCTCCTTGTTGCCCGGCCGGTCCAGGCCTGCCTGGTCCGTCAGCCAGGTCTCGGGCGCGATCCGGTCCAGCCGGTCGGCGGGGACGCCGTGGGTGTACTGCCATCGCGTCGCGTCGAGCTCGAGGAGTTCGCGGACCGCGGGCTCGTGCTCCGTGCGGTTCTGCGCGTGCGCGAACAGTACGTCCCAGAACGGGGTGAATCCCTCCCGGTAGGCATTGCCGCTCTGAGTGATCAGCGCGGTGACGCGTTCCGGGTGCTTGGCGGCGATCCGCAGCCCGATCGGCGCACCGTAGTCCTGGATGTAGAGCGCGAAGCGGTCGACGCCGAGCCGGTCGAGCAGCTGCTCGGTGATCTCGGCGAGGCGGTCGAAGCTGTAGTCGAACTCGTCGACCGCGGGCATCGCGGAGCGCCCGAAGCCGATGTGGTCGGGCGCGATCACGTGGAACTCGTCCGCGAGTTCGGCGATCAGGTTCCGGAACATGTGTGAGCTGCTCGGAAACCCGTGCAGGAGAACGAGGGTCGGGTTGTCCGGGTGGCCGGACTTCCGGTAGAAGACCTCGAGTCCGTCGATGGTCGTGGTGCGGTGGCGGGTGTCGAAGCTGGACATGGTGGCTCCTGACTCTCTCTGGGAGAACGAGCGTTCTCCACCATGACGTGTAGAGTAGAGAACGATGGTTCTCCGCGCAAGTGCCGAGGTGAGAGATGGATCCGGATACCGCTGACACCCGGCTGCTCGACGCAGCCGAGGCACTGTTCAACGAGCGCGGCGTGCAAGCCGTCGGGATGGACGAGATCCGCACGAGGTCCGGGGTCTCCCTCAAGCGCCTCTACCGGCTGTATCCGGCCAAGGACCGGCTGGTCGAGGCGGTGCTGCGCAGGCGCGACCTCGTCGTGCGGGAGGAGATCGCCCGCTTCCTCGAGCCGTTTGACGACCCCCGTGAACGAGTCTTGGGCGTGTTCGACTATCTCGACGGGTGGTTTCGGCAGGAGGACTTCCGCGGCTGCACGTTCATCAACACATTCGGTGAACTGGGCGGCGGAAATCAGGCCGTCGCCGACATCGCCAAGGCGAACAAGGCCTCGTTGCTCGGGTGCCTGCGCGAACTGGTCGCCGACGCGGGCCTGCCGGCGCCGCTGGCCGATCAGCTTGCGATCCTCGCGAACGGCGCGATGGCGACCGCGGCGATCGCCGGCTCGCCCCTGCCCGCCCGGCAGGCCCGCGATGCTGCCCGCGTACTGCTCGACGCGGCGCGCTGACACCGACGCGGGCGCGACTGGTCCGGCTCCGGAGGACGAGATCGGTTGGTGCGGAGGTGAGCGATCGGGCCTGCTCGAGCTGCCGCCCTATTCGGTGGCCGAACTGTCCGTCGACTGACGCACGGCAGCCGAGGTCGGCCGGTTCGCTCGGCGTCGCAGGGACCTGGCGGCTGCGACCGGGTCCCACACCCCAGGCCGTCCCCGCACGAGCGGCTGGCAGGCGAGACCGATCAGGACCGCGGTGAAGTGCCCGACGTCGGTGAAGTTGGGCGAACTCAGCAGCGGCACACCGAAGAAGACCAGCACACCCGCCAGGTAAAGGTACCGCCACGGCTTCGCGATCCGGTAGGTCAACACGGCGACGACGCCGGCCAGCCCGTAGCTGACGCCGACGTCGAGGGTGAAGGCGGCGGATTCCGGGGCGTGACCGTGCTGGATCGCCCAGTAGAGGACGCCTTCGCTGAGGTAGGTGGCGCCGACGTGCGCGATCACCACCACGGCAAGCCAGCGCAGCGTGCCCAGCCAGCGCTCGGCGGGCACGTGGAAGAGGTTGTAGACGACGAAGTAGAGCGGCCAGCCCCCACCTGCGAGCCAGAATGCGCTGGTGACCAGCACCCGCAGCGGATCCTCCTGCAGGTGGTGCAGGTTGGTCGAGCGGCTGCCGAGGACGTGGCGTTCGGCGCCGGGCGAGAGTCGGTGGACGACGATCGAGGTGGCCAGCAGGATGCCCAGCCAGACGAAGGTGCCGGGCGCGCGCCGAACGTACCGCCACGCCGCGCGGGGGAGCGGCGCCAGGCGTCGCCGGAGGGAGACCGTCACCAGACCAGTGTGCGCCCCGTCGGGCGACTTCTCAGTCCTCCGGCAGCGTGATCCCGAGAGCGGCGGTCCGGGCCTGCACGGCCTCCGGGAAGACGTTCCGGAACAGGTACAGGTCGCGTCCCATCACCCAGCCCGGCGCCAGCCGGGTCGCGTACCGCTCGAAGTAGCCGAGCTGCTTGCCGAACAGCACCAGCTCCTCCGGGCTCGCGACGCCCCACAGCTTGCCGATCTGCACCAGCGCCATGATCAGTGAGCTGAGCTTGAGTTCGCCGAGGTCGTTCGCGAACACCGGCGCCAGCACCGCCCCCACCTGCCGGCCGATCTCCTCGTCGCTGGCCTCGAGGTCGGTGGTGAAGCCGAGGCCGCGCAGTCCGCGGGCGACCCGGGAGAAGTCGCCGTCGAGCAGCGTCGCGTAGAACATGTCCTTCAGGACGCCCCGCCACGACTCGGGCAGCTCGCCCACGATGCCGAAGTCCAGCATCGCGATGCGACCGTCGTCGAGGACCCACAGGTTGCCCGCATGCACGTCGCCGTGGAACGGGCCGTGCACGGTGATCGCCTCGATCCAGGCCTTGACGCCCCGCCGGATCAGCATCTGGCTGTCGGGGCGTTCGCCGGGGTCGATCCGGTCGAGCGGCGTGCCGTGCATGCGTTCCATGCAGATCACGTGCGGGCCGCAGTACTCCCAGTACACCTCCGGCGCGGTCACCCCATGGTTGTCACCGAACGACCACAGGGCCGTCCGGAAGCGGGTCTGCCGGTCCGCCTCGACCGCGCTGTTCAGCTCGGTCATGGTGGCGCGGTGCAGGTCCCGGACGATGGCGGTGGCGTTTGCGATGCGGAAGAACTCGCTGAGCCGCTCCAGCAGCCGGGCGCCCCAGTACGCGGTCCGCAGGTCCACCAGCATCCGGTGGTAGATGCCCGGTCGTTGCACCTTGATCACCGCCTGCCGGCCGTCGGGCAGCACGCAGGCGTGCACCTGGGCCACCGACGCCGCCGCGAGCGGGGTGTCGTCGAACTCGGTGAACAGGGCCTCGACGGGACGGCCGAGGTCCGACTCGATCACAGACCTCGCGGCCCGGGCGGAGACCGGCGGCACGTCGTCGAGGCAGCGCAGGCAGGCGTTCGCGAGCGGTGCCGGAAAAACGCCCGGCGACGACGCCATCAGCTGGCCGAGCTTGACGAATGTGGGGCCCAGCGCCTCGAAGGCGTCGACGACGCCCTCGGCTGCGGCGTCGGCCCAGCTCATCCCGCGGCGGGTGAAGGGCTTCGTCCCGAGTGCGAACAGCACGCAGGCTGCGATGACGGCGGCGACCACGAGCGCCCGCCACAGCTGGGCGAGGCCGAATCGCTCCAGTTCGGGCATGTCCACTGTCAGTGCGTGGCTGGGCGGACCCGACTCGAAGGGGCCGACGGGACGCAGGAACTGTCCGGGCACTGCCTCACACCTCGTTTCGCGTTCGGCCAGCCAGCTTAGGGGCGCGACCGAGAAACGTCGATCGTCTTCCGCGGTTGCGGGCCCCCGATGGTGCATCCTGACACCCAAGGAGGTTCTATGCGCAGGATTTTCGCAGTGGCCGCAGTTCTGGTCCTGGCCTCGGGCGTCGGTGTCGTCGGGGGCCAGGCCGCCTCGGCAGAACCAGGGGGTCCGGATCGCACCATCGACGGGCTGCCGGGCAGCGGTCCGTGCTCGACCGATCCGCCCGCCACCCACGCGTCGTTGATACCGGAGCGGCTCGCGGTGCCGATCCCCTATCCACGGATCATCGAGGTGCCGTTCCCGGCGCCGGAGACGCCGACCGTACGGATCGACGCCCCGCCGCTGCCGGCGGACCCGTGTGCCGACCCCTGCCCCGACCTGACGAACGTGCCACTGCCGCCCGCGACCGGGTTGTCCAGCACGCTCGGCCTGCCGCAGATCAGTGCCAACTTCACCCCGTTCAACTTCGGCATTCCCGTTCAGGGTTCGGGCAACGGCCCATTGCCGGACCCGCCGGTGCCTGCCCACCCGGTCATCGAGAACGCGCCGCTCGCACCACCGCTCGCCGCACCCCGGGTGGGTGCGGTCACGATGGTCGCCAAGGAGACCGGCGCGAGTTCGGTCAACCGCACCGACAAGCGCTGGCAGGTCGACGGCACCGACCTCGGCATCATGTGGGAGAGCGAGCCGGGCAAGATCGCGGTGGCCTTCGGGGACACCGTCGGCCGCGACTTCCACCCGCCGGGCGGGCAGGGCCAGGACTGGCGCAGCAATGTCCTTGCCTTCAGCACCGACCGAAACCTCTCGAACGGAATGAGTTTCGACGAGATGGTGCAGGACAGCCGGTGCCACGCTGCGGAGATCCTGGGCAGTCGCAAGCTCGACAACGTGGAGATCACCACGATCCCCACATCGGGATTCGCGCTCGGCTCCCGGCAGTACCTGAGCTACATGTCGATCCGCACCTGGAACAGCATCCCGGGCACGATGTTCACCAACCACGGCGGCATCGCCTATTCCGACGACGGCGGTCAGACCTGGACCAAGGATCCGTATGCCCAGTGGGACAACATTTTCGGGCTGGCCCGGTTCCAGGTGACCGCGATGGTGCCGCAGGGTGGCTACGTGTACATGTTCGGCACCCCCAACACCAGGCTCGGCGAGATCGGACTCGCGCGGGTGCCGGAGGACCAGGTGCTGAACAAGTCGGCGTACCAGTACTGGAGTTCCGGGACCTGGACCGCGGTCGGTGGTGCGGCCTCGGCCACCCCGATCCTGAGCGGCCCGGCGGGCGAACTGTCGGTCCGGTACGACGCGGGCCGGGACCGTTGGCAGATGACGTACCTCGACACCGCGAAGACCTCGATCACGTTGCGGGAGTCCGCGGCGCCGCAGGGGTCGTGGTCGGAGTCGACGCCGCTGGTCGGAGTGGACAGGTACCCGGAGTTGTACGGTGGATTCATCCACCCCTGGTCCACGGACGGCGAACTGTACTTCATGTTGTCGACCTGGTCCGACTACAACGTATTTCTGATGCGGGCCGAATTATCGTGAACTGAAACGAGTTTCGGCGCGCCCAGGCAAGGAGGAGATCGACCGATGTGGCCCGCCGACTGGCCGCGCGCGGTCCGCGACATCGCGTCCGCCACCGACGACGCGGTGACCGCGGCGCGTGCCGCCGACCTCGGGGTATTCGTCGAGGCGAGCGAGCGCCTGCGCGCCGTCGACCTAGAGCAGGTGCGGGCGGTGCACTCCGCGATGGTCCGTGAACTTCTCGAGGACCTGCACCCGGACGGCCTCACCGGGGAGGCCGTCCAGGCCGTCCTCGAACGCTGCGCGCGCGCGGCGGCCGTCTGGGTGCCCGATCTGCAGGTCCCACTGCTGGTGGCCGTCCTGACCGGTTCGCTCGGGCTGTCGGACCCGGACGAGGAGTTCGGCGCCTCGGACCGGTTCGGGTTGGTCCGGCACGCGCTGCTGGTGCTGGCGGACCTGCTCGGCGTGGCGCAGGCTCCGGCGTCCGGCTACCTGCGCCGCGCGGTCGCGGAGATCGAGCGGGCGCAGACCGTCGAGATGCCCTGAGCCCACCCGGTTTCAGCCGTGCAGCAGGTTGGCGCCCGCGATCATCGCCTGGACCGAGGAATCGGTGGCGTTGTCGCCGATCCCGAATGCCCAGTGCCGGCGCCCGGCGTGCTCGCACAGCAGGAAGGTCGCGGTGCGGCCGTCCGCCAGGCCCTGCTGGTGGAAGTCCAGGATCTCGAGCTGGAATCCCGCCTCGTGCAGCATCGAGGTGAGCGCGGAGACGGGACCGCAGGCGATTGCGGTGGCCTGGTGGATGGCGTCGCCCAGACCGAGGGTGGCCTTGAACTCGCTGCGACCGGCGCCGAGGCTCAGGGTCGACCAGCGGCCGAAGCGGACGGGACCGCTGGACGGCGAGAAGGTCTTCAGGAAGGTCTGCCAGCTCATGCCCTCGGCCTCGGTGCGCATTTCGCGGGGCATCGGGGAGCCGAATTGCTGGGCGAACGGGTCGGCCGGTGCGGCGTTGCCGGAATGAGTGTTGCCGGTGTGAGTGGTGAAAGCGCGGTGAGTGTTCATTTTCGTGGTCTTCCTGGTGGAGAAGGGAGGACCAACGCGTAGCTCAACGACCCGCAGCGAGGGGTCGGTCCGAATCAGACCCCGCTACGGCGGTGAACTACGAGAATGCGCTTCATGGGCGCCATGTTAAGCGCGTTCGGAAGTTGTTGCAACCTTTCGGTTACCTCCAGTGGGTGGTGACGAGCGACACAATTGCCGTTCTCTGGAACCGGACATTCAACTGGACGCTTGTCCTATAAAGGACACGAGGCGCGACGAGGGTTGAAATCGGGGTCAGGCCTGCGGATTTGCCCAAAAGACACCGTCGTGCACCGGTTCCACACTCTGGAGGATCTGCATGTCCCGTAACTCGATGCGCCGCGTCGCATCCGTTGTCGCCGCCACCGCCCTGCTCGCGGGCGGACTCGCCGTGGGCACTGCCTCGGCCGCGGGCTCGTCCGACTTCGGCAGCGCCGGCTCGTCCGATGCCCCCGAATCCCCTGCCACGCAGAAGCCGCACTCGGCCACCAAGACCGCTGCCAACATCTCGGTGACGAAGCAGGTCGTCGGCGACGGCAAGGTCGCCCCGGGCCAGAAGGTGACCTACCGGACCACCTTCACGGTCCCGAGTGGCCTGGATCGCGCGATCACCAAGATCAAGGACATCCACCCCGCGGGATTCGAGTACGTGGAGGGCAGTGCCTCGATCAACGCGTGGCACCTGATCGGCGGTCAGAAGACGGTTCCCGTCACGCCGGAGGTGAACGTCGAGGAGAACTACATCCGCGTTTCCAGCCCGACCGGCTGGCTCGTCTCGTCCATCGACGCCAAGACCCTCACCTTCGAGGCGACGTACCTGGCGCCGTCCGACGCCAAGGTCGGCGAGGCGTTCGACAGCGGACTGGCCTTCGACGTCCAGTTCTTCGCGTCGAGCCAGAGCTTCGACCCGATGGGCGTCTTCGCGACCGTGCGCAATGCCAACCTGGTTGAGGGTGTGGGCAGCGGATCCGCCGCGCTCGGCCTGGGCTCGTCCGACGGCGCCAGCGGCTCGGCGGGCTCCGCGATCATCGAGGACCCGGCCGGGTTCCTCGGCGACGTGATCGGCAGTGCGCTCAAGAGCGCCAGCTAGTTCGTCAGCGTTTCGGCGAGGGCCGCCCGGGAACTCCCGGGCTTCCCCTGTGTCACCCGAATGGAGATCTGCATGTCTCGTTTCTCGATGCGTCGTACCGCGTCCGTCGTCGCCGCAACCGCCCTGGTTGCAAGCGGTATGTCCCTGGGCGCCGGTACCGCGGCCGCCGCTCGGGAGGGCTCGTGCGACACGAACAACCTGACGGTGTCGAAGAAGGTGCTCAACGACGGCGAGGTGGCACCGGGTGGGGAGGTGCGGGTGCGCACGGTGTTCTCGGTGACCGGGCATCCGGAGCGTTTCCTGAACAAGCTCGTGGATGTTCATCCCGCGGGGTTCTCCTACGTCCGGGGCACCGCGACGGTCGATGCCTGGACCCTGTTGTCGGGGCAGAAGACCAAGGACGTGGAGCCGTCCGTGCAGGCCTCCGCGAACACCATCACCGTGTCCGACGCCGGCTACCTGCTCTCCCCGACCGGCAACAAGACCGTGACCTTCGAGGCCACGTACCTGGCCCCCAAGGATGCCAAGGTGGGAGCCGAGCACGCCTTCGGGTCGAAGTTCGATGTCTCGCTCTTCGAGACCACTCAGGTGTGTGACGACATGGCCACCGTCAAGATCCGCGGCAAGAACATCGTCGAGGGCGCCACCTCGGGCTCCGCCGATCTCGGCTTCGGCTCCGCCGACACCGAGGGCGGATCCGGCTCCGCGGGCTCGTCCGTCATCACCGATCCGGCCGGCTTCATCGGCAGCATCATCGGGAGCGCTCTCAAGAGCGCCAGCTAGCAGCACGTCCGGCACCGAGGGCCGCCCGGGAGTCTTCCCGTGCGGCCCTCGTTGCGTCTAACGCAGTTCGGCTCTGTCGCAGTGGGTTTCGAGTATCGTCCCGCATTTCGTCGGAATGTGTTGCATCGCCGGAAGCATCTCTGTCGAGAACGTCCTCATGACGCGAACGAGTTCGCGGTTCGGCCGGAGGATCTGCGGGTTCGACGGTGGCGCTGTCCGTGACGTACCGAGTGCCGTTGCTGGCTCCCGTGGGCGCCAGGCTGGACAGCGGCCTCACTTTCGAGGCCTCGGGCTTTGTCGGGGCGCAGGGGAACGAGGCGTTGGGGGATGCCGCTCGAGATCGGCTCTCTCGGACCTTCGGTCCTCGGTCTGCTTGCCGGGGCATCCAGCGCCAGCTGAGTTGGCGCTGCGTTCGGCCAGGACGGCTCGTAGCTCGTCCGACAGCGAGGGCCGCCCGGGAACGTGGACCGACGCCACGGATGACGCTCACGTGCACGCTCGAGCCCAGCGCGAACATCGCGGCCGTCAGGAGCGCCGTCTGCACGAGCTTGGCCACGTCGAGGAAGGCGTCGGGGAGCAGGCCGGTCGAGCGCAGTGCCACGCAGCCGAGGAAGGCCACCGTGAACAGCGGAACCAGCGGCGGGCGCTTCACGTCCGTGGACGAGGCTCCGGAGGTGCGCCGGGTGTGCAGGCTCAGGTACGCCATGACGGGGGCCAGCATCAGCACGCGGGCGAGCTTGACGACCGTGGCCACGGCCAGCGCGCCGCCGCCGATTGCGGTGCCGGCGGCAACCACCTGGGCGACCTCGTGGATCGAGCCGCCGGCCCACATGCCGGCGTCGAGGTTGCTCAACCCGAACAGGCTCGCCAGGAGCGGAACGGTCGGAATCATCAGGGTGCCGAAGATGACGACGAGCGCGACCGCGGTGAGCAGCTCCTCTTCCTTCGCGTTCACCACGCCGTCGGCGGCGGCGACGGCGGCCGCACCGCAGATCGAGAACCCACAGGCGATGAGCACCCGCTGCGTCCAGGACAGCCCGAGGAGCTTGCCGGCGTACATGGTGCCGGCGATGCCGAGAACGACGATCGCCACGACCACCGCGATCACGCCCCAGCCGAGCCCGAGGATGTCACTGAACATCAGCTGCAGCCCGAGCAGGGCGATGCCGACGCGCAGCAGTCGCTTGGAGGAGAAGGTCAGTCCCGGGCGAAGTCGCGCGGGCAGCTTGACGAGGTTGGCCATCACCGCACCGCCGACGATGGCGATGAGCAGGGGGCTCACGGTGGGCAGGAGCCGTCCGATTCCCATTGCCAGCAGAGCGCCGACGACGCAGAGCGCCAGTCCCGGGAGCAGGTCGGCCTTTCCTGCCGGGGCCGGCGGGGCCGAGGTGGCGGGGACAGCTGGCCGTTGCTCGGTCTCGGAGTCGCTCAAATTGCTGGGCATAGTTCAAGGGTCCGCTACGTCGGCACGTTGCGGTAGATGGAAGTTTACTAACGCTCAATATCGTATTGATATGCATTGGCCGCCGGGTATAGCCTGAATGCATGACCCGAAGATGGCCCGAGATCACCGTCCTCGAGCTGCTCGTCGGCATCGACGACCACGGAAGTCTCAGTGCCGCAAGCAGGGTCGCCGGCATGGCGCAGCCGAACGCCAGCCGGGCGATCAAGCAGCTCGAGCGACAGTTCGAGATGTCGCTGGTGCAGCGCAAGCCGACCGGTTCCACTCTGACGCCGCAAGGGACGGTCATCGCGCACTGGGCGCGAAAGGTGCTCGCGGACGCGCTGCAGCTGCTCGACGTGGCCGAGGGGTTGCGCACCGAACGCGCCGCGGAGTTGACGGTCAGCGCGAGCAACACGGTGGCCGAACACCTGATACCGGGCTGGCTGGGACAGTTCCGGAGCCTGAACCCCGATGTCACCATCCACCTGCAGGTCCGCAACTCGACCCAGGTGATCGAGGGTGTCCTCGACGGGACGTGCGACGTCGGGTTCGTCGAGTCGCCTACCGTCCCCCGCACGTTGCACAGCCTCACCGTGGCGCGGGACCGGCTGGTGGTGGTCGTGCACCCCAACCACCTGTGGGCGCGCCGACGCAAGCCCCTCACGATCGCCGAGTTGGCGACGACGCCCCTGGTGGTTCGTGAGCCCGGGTCCGGTACGAGAACAACCCTCGACCTGGCCCTGCAGGACTACACCCGGGCCGCGCCGCTGCTCGAACTGGGCAGCGCGGCGGCCATCCGGACCAGCGTGCTCGCCGGTGTCGGTCCCGCGGTCCTCAGCACGCTCGCGGTCAGTGAGCAGGTGAGGTCGGGCGAACTGCGGGTCATCGAGGTGGCCGGCCTGGACCTCGACCGGGTCCTGCGGGCGGTGTGGAAGCCGCCGCGTCAGCTCGAGGGGCCGGCCGGTGACCTGGTGCGGCTGGTACGTCGCACGGCGAACGAGCGGAGCGAATGACGACCGACGCCGTGGGCGCGGACGGTGCCCGGTGCCGTCAGGCCATGTCGTGCTCGTCCCCGGGGGCGACCCGCCGCAGTCCACGGTAGGCGTCCTCGGGGGTGCGGCGACCCGCGACGACGGCCTCGACCTCCGCCGCGATGGGCATCTCGACGTCGAAGTCGCGGGCCAGTTCCATCACCGTCGGCGCGGTCTTGACCCCCTCCGCGACCTGACCCAGCTCGGCGACCGCCTGTTCCACGGTCAACCCCCTGGCGAGCGCCTCGCCGACCCGACGGTTGCGGGAGGCGGGGCTCATGCAGGTGGCGATGAGATCGCCGACGCCGGTGAGGCCGGCGAACGTGCGGGGGTCCGCGCCCATGGCCTCGCCCAGCCGGGTCATCTCGGCGAGCCCGCGCGCGAGCACCATGGCCCGGGTGTTGTCGCCGACGCCCAGGCCGTCCGCCATGCCCGACGCGATCGCGACGATGTTCTTGAGCACCCCGCCGAGCTCGCAGCCGAGGACGTCGGTGTTGCGGTAGACGCGGAAGACGGACGAGGCGAACAGCGGCTGCAGGGCGCTGGCGACCCGTTCGTCCTGGGTCGCGACCACGGCCGCCGCGGCCATGCCGTCCGCGATCTCCCGCGCGATGTTCGGTCCGGCCAGCAGGCCGACGGGATGGCCGGGCAGGCACTCGGCGATCACCTCGGTGGGGCGCCGGCGGGTGCCTGGTTCGAGCCCCTTCGCCAGCGACAGCACCGGCACCCACGCCCGGACCTCGTTGCTGATCTGGCTCAGGGTGCTGCGGATGGCGTGCGAGGGCACCCCGACGACGAGGACGTCGGCCTCCCTGGCGGCCTCGATGATGTCGTCGGTGGCCCGCAGGCCCGCGGGCAGCTCACGGTCACCGAGATAGCGCGAGTTGCGGCGCTCGGTGTTGATCTCCTCCGCCGCCGCCGAACTCCTGGACCACAGCAGGGTCGGGGTGTTGTGGGCGGCCAGGCCGGCCACCGTGGTGCCCCACGACCCGGACCCCAGCACGACCACCTGCACCGGCCGCGACATCAGGACTCACCGTGCGTGCCGTCGACACTCGTCGTCATCGACTCAGGGTCCCACCGCGGAGGGGACCGCGGTGTGGGTTTCTGCGAACTTGGAGCCGGCGTCAGGGCGCGACGACACCGGCGATGGGGATCCGTCCGCCGACCGCGACCCGGAAGTCGACCATGGCGCGCTGCAGGTGATCCGGGCTGGTCACCACGACCGCCCCGGTGGCGCCGCGCTGGGCCAGGATCGCGTTGGTGTTCTGCGCGTTCTCGACGGTGGATCGTGAGGTGTTCTCCTCGGTGATCCGGACCGCCGGGATGCCGCGGGCGATCAGCCACTCGCGCATCGCCCGGGCCTCGGTGATGCCGGACTGCGGTACTCCGCCGCTGACGATGATCGGCGTGAACGGGAACTGCTGCGCCAGTACGAGGGTGGCCTGGAGTCGGGATTCGAGCACCGGCCGAATCGCGCCGTTGGGGAACAGTCCGGCCCCGAGCACCACGATGTTCGTGCCGATCGGGTTGAGCACCAGGGCCACCGGAGACTGCGTGGTCAGGGTTTCCAGCCGGGTGCAGGCGAGAATCACCTCGCGGATGGGGGTCTGGCAGCCGCCGACCGTGGAGAGCGCGCCGTTGACCAGTGTGGTCGGCGACAGCAGCGGGTCGACCGACGATGCCGCCTGGGCGGCCCCGGGGACCGCTGTCGCGGCGGCCGCGGCGAGCAGCGTGCCGACGAGAACCTGACGAAACTGGCGCGAGCGTGATTGTGGCGACATGAGACTCCTCTTCGTGCTGGCGGCTTTTCCTGCAGGAGGCGGTAATCGACCACGAGTGTGCCGTAGCGGCGAACGTTTCGCGAAACTTCCGAAGGATCAGTCGCCGGACCGTGACAGGGCCGACGGCCACCAGACGGCCCTGCCGATGTCGTGCGAGAGCGCTGGTACCAGGATGCTTCGCACCACGATGGTGTCGAGCAGGACGCCGAACGCGACGGCGAACCCGACCTCTGCCAGGAACACCAGGGGCAGCACGCCGAGCACCGCGAAGGTCGCGGCCAGGACGATGCCGGCCGACGTGATCACCCCACCGGTCACGGCGAGGCCCCGCAGCACGCCCGACCGGGTGCCGTGGCCGATCGACTCCTCGCGCACCCTCGTCATCAGGAAGATGTTGTAGTCGATGCCGAGCGCGACGAGAAACACGAAGGCGAACAACGGGAACGACTGGTCGGCGCCCGCGAAGTGGAACACGTGGGTGAACATGAAGCCGCACACGCCGAGGGTGGCCGCGAAGGACAGCACCACGGTGGCGATGAGGATCAGCGGCGCCAGCAGCGCCCGCAGCAGGACGGCCAGCACCACGAAGATCACGGCGAGCACGATGGGGATGATCAGGTTGCGGTCGTGGACCGAGGCGGCCTGCACGTCCAGGGTGGCGGCGGACGTGCCGCCCACCTGGGCGTCGGCCCCGGGCACGGCGTGCACCGCCGCCCGCAGTCGGGTGACGGTCTCCAGCGCCTGCGGCGAGTCGTAGGCGTCCGCGAGGGTGACGTTGACGACGGTGCGGCCGTCGATCGGCGCGACCGTGAGTGTCGAAGGGGGGCAGCCCGGTTGGGCCTGCTGCGGCAGCTGGCCGCCGGAGAGCTGCGTCAGGGCGGCGAGCTTCGAGTAGTCCACCTGCACGCACACCGACCCGGGCGCGGTCGAGACGCCCTCGACCCGGCCGGCCGCGTCCATCACCTGGTCCAACTGGGCCACGTTGGTGGTGATCACCGCGGGCGCCCCGGTGCCGGGATCGAACTTGGCGTCGTAGATCCGTTGTCCCGCCACGGCATCGGGCGTGTTGGTGAAGTTCTCGGTGGTGGTGAGCCCGTCGGTGCTCAGGCTGCCGATCCCGACCGCGAACAGCACGACGAGCAGCGCGGTCGCACCGATCCACGCGGGCCGGTCGCGGCGACCGACCACCTCGGCGATCCGCCCCCACATGCCGTGCGTGGCGAGGTCCGCCGCGTGGTCGACCCTGGGAATGCGGGGCCAGAACACCCACCGTCCCGCGACGGCCAGGAACACCGGAAGGAACGTCATCATCACCAGGTAGGTGCAGCCGATTCCGATCGCCGCGACGGGGCCGAGGCCCTTGTTGGAGTTCAGTTCGGAGAAGGTCAGGCAGAGCAGGCCGAGGATCACGGTCAGGGCGGACGCGCTGATGGCGGGGGCAGACTCGCGCCAGGCCCGGATCATCGCGTCGAACCGGTCGGGGTACCGGTGCAGTTCTTCCCGGTAGCGGGAAATGAGCAGCAGGGCATAGTCGGTGCCCGCGCCGAGCACCAGCACCGAGAGGATGCCCTGGCTCTGGCCGGTCAGCGTGATCACCTCGTGCTCGGCGAGGAAGTAGACGGCCATCGAGGACAGTCCGAGCGCGAGCACCGCCGACAGGATCGGGAAGAACCACAGCACCGGCGAGCGGTAGACGACCAGCAGGATCAGCACCACCACCAGCAGCGCGGCGCCGAGCAGGGCGCCGTCGATGCCGGCGAACGCGTCGATCAGCGCGACGAGCAGCCCGCCGGAACCCGCGGGCAGCACCACCAGTCCGGTGTCGCTGGTCGCGGCGGTCGCGGTGTCCATGACGGTCTGCTCGGTCTGGGCGAGAGCCTCACCGTTGACGGCGGTGCCGTCGGCGTCGGTGGCGGCCAGTGGGACGAACAGCGCGGCGGTGGTGCCATCGGCCGAGTACTGGACGGGCGTCATGCTCGACCTGTCGACGCCCTCCACGCCGGCGACCTCGGTGGTGGCCCGTGCGATGGCCTCCTTGTCGGCCGCGGTCAGTGGACCGTCGGCGCGTTGGAAGACGACGAACCCCGGGACGGTCGTGACGGTGACGAACTTCGCGGCCTCGTTGGCGACCTTCGTGGACTCGGCCGACGCGGGCAGGTACGACGCGTTGTCGTTCTTCTGGACCTCGCTGAGTTTGCCCTGGAATGCTCCGCCCGCACCGCCGAGCAGGAAGGCGAGCGCGGCGAGGACGATGACCGCGACCACCGGCCAACCTCGCCGAGGACGCGGCGGTTCGGCGGGGGCGTTCTCGGTGTCGAGGTCCAGTTCGGTCATGTGTGTCCTCGCATGCGCTCATACGGCGGAGGTCAACGCGCTCCAGTAGAACACGGGTGGAGGTGCCGCGAAACCGGAATCCGGTGGGGCGCGAGAAGGGAATTCGGCGGGAGTGGGCTGTTTACCGACATCGTGACGGGAACATGTTCTACCTTGTTGCCGTCGGGCACGGCGGATGCCGTCCACTCCTCAGAAGGGCAGGTTTTCGATGGGAACTCACGGCACCGACGCCGGGCGGGCCGGCGGCCGCGCGGGAGGCCTGTCCCGGCGCGGCTTCTTGGCGGCGGCGGCCGGCGCCACTGCCATCACCGCGCTGGCCTGGACGCCCGCCCGCGCACTGTCCTCGGACGACCCCGAGTCCACACTGCCGGTGCCGCCGGCGTTTCCCGACGGCATCCCGCTCGTCCAGCAGGGCTACGAGAACTGGGCTCGCGAGATCGTCTTCGACGAGGTGTGGACCGCCACGCCGCGCGACGCACAGGACGTGGTCCGGCTCGCGAACTGGGCGCACGCAAACGGATATCGACTGCGGCCCCGCGGCACCATGCACGGTTGGAGTCCGCTGACCCTGGTGGCCGGGCAGAACGTCGAACGCGTCGTGCTGGTGGACACCATGAGCCGGTTGAACTCGATCGAGGTGAATCCCGGGGGCAGTCCGGCGACGGTCACGGCGGGCGCGGGCGCCAGCCTCGGGGACATCCTCGGCCGGTTGCAGGACCACGGCCTCGGCTGGGCCAATTCCCCGGCCATCGGCGAGCTCTCGATCGCGGGCGTTCTCGCGATCAACGCACACGGCGCCACTCTGCCGGCAGACGGCGAAACCGTACTTCCCGGAGCGTCCTTCGGTTCACTGAGCAACCTGATCACCGCACTCACCGCGGTGGTGTGGGACGAAGGTTCGGGGCAGTACCGGCTCCGGGACTTCACCCGCGCGGACGCCGGGATCCGACCACTGCTCACCCACATCGGCAGGTCGTTCCTCACCTCGGTGACGCTGCAGGCCGGGCCGAACTACCGGCTGCGCTGCGAGTCGATCACGGACATTCCGTGGCGGGAGTTGTTCGCCCCCGCCGGCGCACACGGCCGCACCTTCGAGAGCTACATCGCGAAGTCAGGTCGGGTCGAGGCGATCTGGTTCCCCTTCACCGAGACTCCGTACCTCAAGGTGTGGACGCCCACCCCGACCAAGCCGCCGCAGTCACGCGAGGTCACCGGTCCCTACAACTACCCGTACGCAGACTCGATCCCGAAGCCGGTCACCGACCTGCTCGCTCAGATCCTCGGCGGTACCGGTGCGGCCACCCCGCTGTTCGGTCAGGCCCAACTGGGCGTCTTCCAGGCAGGACTGGCCGCCACCAACGGCGCGGACCTGTGGGGTTGGTCCAAGGACGTGATGTTCTACCTGCGTGCCACCACCGTGCGGATGAACGCCGGCGGCGGCGTGGTGATCACCCGCCGGGCGAACATCGCCCGGGTGATCAACGAGTTCACCAGCTGGCACCACGAGCGGCAGCGCCAGCTCCAGTCCGAGGGCAGGTACCCGGTCAACGGTCCGTTCGAGGTGCGCCTGTGCGGTCTCGACGACCAGGCCGATGTCATGGTGGAAAGTGCTGGCCCGCCGACCATCTCGGCCCTCCGTCCGAGGCCGGACCATCCGGAGTGGGACACCGCGATCTGGATGAACGTGGTCGGGGTCCCGGGCACGCCCGGTCAGGCCGCGTACTTCCGCGAGATGGAGCAGTTCATGCGGGCGAACTACCGCGGCGACTACGCCACCTTCCGGCCGGAGTGGGCCAAGGGGTGGGCGTTCACCGACGAGGCGGGGTTCGTGGACCAGCCGACGATCGAGTCGGTGATCCCGGCGACCTTCCGGGCCGGCGTCCCGGCCGGCGACAACTGGGACTCCGCGCGCGCGGCGTACAACGCCCACGATCCGCACCGGGTCTTCTCGAACCCGTTGCTGGACAAGCTTCTTCCGTGAGACTCAGTGGCCCGGCATCCGCGCCGGGCCACTACTTGCGCGCGCGGGGCCGGATGTGTTCGAAGACCAGCGTGGTCTCGGTCGCGGCGACGTCCGGCCGGGCCGAGAGGTGGTCGAGCACGAAGTCGCGCAACGCGGCGGTGTCCCGCATCGCCACGTGCAGCAGGTAGTCGTCGGCGCCGGCGATGAAGTAGACGTCGAGCACCTCCGGCGTGGCGGACATCCGCTCGGCGAACCGGGCCATGTGCGGGCGGGCGTCGGCGCGCAGCCGGACCGCGATCATCGCCTCGAGGTCGCGGCCGAGTGCCGCGGGGTCGACGTCCGCGTGGAACCCCCGGATCACACCCCGCTCGACGAGTGAGCGGACTCGGGCCAGGCAGGTGGACGGCGCGATCCCGGCCAACTCGGCGAGCGCGTTGTTGGGGGTGCGGGCGTCGCGGGTGAGCTGCGCGAGCAGCACGTGGTCCACCTCGTCGAGTCGGACCTGCCGAACATCATTCGGCCGCGGGCCACCAGAGGCACCCTTGGCCGAAGATTTCCGGTTCATACACCGATTCTAGAGAATTTCCAGCGGACTTCTAGGCATGGAACCAATGGAAATTCATACTTTGATCAGCGCCGATCGCGCTCGTCGAGATCAACCAGCCCCTCCCACCCCTGAAGGAGCCGTCATGAGGATCGCAGTCCCCCGCGAGGTCAAGAGCCACGAGTACCGGGTGGCCCTCACACCCGGGGGAGTTCACGAACTCGTCACCCGCGGGCACCAGGTGTTCGTCGAGGCCGGAGCCGGTGCCGGCTCGACCTTCGCCGACAAGGACTATTCCGACGCCGGCGCGCAGGTGCTCGACGACGTCGACGAGGTGTGGGCGGTGGGTGACCTGCTGCTGAAGGTGAAGGAGCCGGTGGCGCAGGAGTATTCGCGGCTGCGTGCGGACCAGGTGCTGTTCACCTACCTGCACCTGGCGGCGTCGAGGGAGTGCACCGACGCACTGCTCGCGGCGGGCACCACGGCGATCGCCTACGAGACCGTCCAGACCCCGGACGGCGCGTTGCCGCTGCTCGCCCCGATGAGCGAGGTCGCCGGTCGGCTCTCCGCGCAGGTGGGGGCCTACCACCTGATGAGCAGCGCAGGCGGTCGCGGGGTACTGATGGGCGGGGTCCCCGGGGTGAGCCCGGCGCAGGTGACCGTCCTCGGGGGCGGCGTCGCCGGTCAGAACGCGGCGGCCATCGCGGTCGGGATGCACGCCTCGGTCACCGTGCTCGACCTCAACCCCGCCCGGCTGCACGAGATCGACGATCGCTACCGCGGTCAGGTGCGGACGATCGTCTCGAACCAGTTCGAGGTCGAGCGTGCCGTGCTCGACTCGGACCTGGTGATCGGCGCCGTCCTGGTGCCGGGCGCGCGGGCGCCGCGTCTGGTGAGCAACGAGATGGTCTCCCGGATGCGGCCCGGCTCGGTCCTGGTCGACGTCGCGGTCGACCAGGGCGGCTGCTTCGAGGACACCCGGCCCACCACCCACGACGCGCCGACCTACCGGGTCCACGAGTCGGTGTTCTACTGCGTGGCGAACATGCCGGGGGCGGTGCCGCGTACCTCCACCCAGGCGTTGACCAACGCGACGATGCCGTACGTCGTCGCGCTGGCCGACCAGGGGTGGCGCCGCGCCACCGCCGCCGACCCGTCGCTGGCGGCGGGGCTGAGCACCCACGACGGCATCCTGGTCTCGGACGCGGTGGCGCAGGCGCACGGGTACCTGGCGCAGCCGGCCGCCTGACGCGCCTACCGGGTCACGCGCTCGCGGGGGAGGGGCGGTGCCCGGTGCGGGCCGTGCGGATGGCGGCGGCCGGCCGCGGAGTCGGCAGCTGCCGAACCGGCTTGCCCGTGACCGCCCGGGCGGCGGGCCGCGACAACGTGATCTGCTCGGCCGCCCTCGACGCGGTCGTCTGCGGACGCGTGGTCGCGGTGCGGGCCGGGTGCGGCGCCGCTGCGGGCGACGAGAATTCGTTCTGCAGGAACGACTCGGAGGAATCGTCGAGGATATTCATCCAGTCGTCGTGCAGCGGCGGAGAAATTGTTCCGGTGAGCGTCGAGGTGTAGCTCCTGTTCCGGTATCCCATGATGTCTTTTTTCTTGTCGAGCTTCCACTGCTTGAAAAGCTCGCCCTGTTTTTCCACCTGGAATTCCGGGTAATCCGTCGGCGTCACCAGGTCGCGAATGTACGCGGCCTGGAAATCGATTTCCTCCGTCGCGGTGCCCAGCGATTCCTCCCGGCCGCGCCAGTGCTCGATGTCCTGCTGCCGAGTTTCGCTGTCGGGTAGCTGGATTCGGCCGAGGACGACGTCTCGCGCGTACCAGGCCTGGGCGTCGAACATGTTGAAGGTGAAGTACTGGTCCTGCATGCCCAGGTACATGAGCCGGGGGTTCTCCTGGAAGAAGATGCCCTTGTAGATGTCCCGCGGGTACAGGCGGTTGTTGGTCCGCAGCGTCAGTTCGTCTGGAAGGAACGGAAAGTGGTGCTGGTACCCGGTGCACAGCACGATGGCGTCCACCTCGCGGGTGCTGCCGTCCTGGAAGTGGGCGACGTTGCCGTCCACGCCGGTGAGCAGCGGGACCTCCGACATGCCCGCCGGCCAGGCGTGACCGAGGGGGTTCGAGCGGTAGCTGAAGGTGACCTCGGCGGCGCCGTACTTGTAGCACTGCGTTCCGATGTCCTCGGCCGAATAGCTGCTGCCGACGAGGAGGAGTCGCTTGCCGGCGAACTCGCGCGCGTCCCGGAAGTCGTGGGCGTGCAGGACCCGGCCGGGGAACTGCTCGAGCCCGTCGAACTGCGGGACGTTCGGCGTCGAGAAGTGGCCCGTCGCGACGATGACGTGGTCGAACTCGCTCGATTCGAGGACGTCGCGGTCGTGGTCCATGACGGTGACGGTGAACTTCCGGGTCTGCTCGGAGTAGCTCACCCAGCGCACGGCCGTGTTGAACCGGATGTACTTGCGGACGTCGCTCTGCTCGACCCGGCCCATGATGTAGTCCTGCAGGACCGCGCGCGGCGGGTACGACGGGATCGGGCGCCCGAAATGCTCCTCGAAGGAGTAGTCGGCAAACTCGAGGCATTCCTTCGGGCCGTTCGACCAGAGGTAGCGGTACATGCTCGCGTGCACGGGCTCGCCGTTTTCGTCGAGTCCGGTGCGCCATGTGTAGTTCCACATGCCGCCCCAGTCGCGCTGCTTCTCGTAACACACGATGTCGGGTATGCGCCCCGGATCAGAATTTCGTGCAGACTCGAATGCCCTCAGCTGTGCGAGGCCACTCGGACCGGCTCCCAAAATTGCGATCCTTGGCGTCAATTCCATCTCCCTGTTTCGTTGATCCGTTCTTCCTGCCTAGCATGAACCGCGGCGATTGGGCCAATTCGGTGATTGTGTGTCCTCGTCATTGTTCGGCGGTGGGGGAGTTGCCGAAATGCGCCCCACCAGGGCGGACAGCGTACAAACGCGACCACCCGGACGGATGGGCGAAATGTCCCGATTGTCACCGTGCTGGGGCGCGCGTCGACCGGTACCGGCATACCCTGGCCTGCGACCGGAAGGAGGGGCGATGACCGAGGCCCTGACAGTGCAGCGGGACGGCGACGTCCTCACATGGACGTTGAATCGTCCGGAGACCCGCAACGTGATCTCCGAACCCGACATGGTGGTGGCGATCGAGGCCGCCGTCGACGGGGTGAACGCCGACCGCACCGCCCGGGTGGTGGTACTCACCGCGGCCGGACCGGCCTTCTCGTCCGGCGGCAACGTCAAGCACATGCGCGATCGCGAGGGCATGTTCGCGGGCAGCCCCGCCGAGCTGCGCACCGGCTACCGGTACGGGATCCAGCGGATCCCGAAGGCGTTGTTCCACTGCGAGGTTCCGGTGATCGCCGCGGTCAACGGTCCCGCGGTCGGCGCCGGCTGCGACCTGGCGCTGATGTGCGACATGCGCATCGCGTCGACGGCCGCGTCGTTCGCCGAGAGCTTCGTCAAGCTCGGCATCGTGCCCGGCGACGGCGGCGCCTGGTTCCTGCCGCGGGCGGTGGGGGCGGCGCGGGCCGCGGAGATGGCCTTCACCGGCGACGCCGTAGACGCCGCGACGGCACTCGAGTGGGGGCTGGTGTCCCGGGTCGTGGAGCCGGAGCAGCTGCTGCCGGCCGCTCACGAACTGGCCCGGCGGGTGGCGGCGAACCCGCCGCAGGCGCTGCGGATGACCAAGAAGCTGCTCCGCGAGGGACAGCACCAGAGTCTGGAGAGCCTGCTGGAGTTGTCGGCGTCGATGCAGGCCCTCGCGCACCACACCCGGGACCACCAGGAGGCGGTCGCGGCGATGCTCGAGCGTCGGACGCCGGAGTTCACCGGGGAGTGAGAGTGATCGCCACCTCAGGTGAGGTGTTTGTCGGTGGATCGTCGTATGGTGTCTCACCGTGATCATCGTCAGTACGGACGGCTCCTGCCTGCGCAATCCCGGTGGTGCAATCGGCTGGGCGTGGGTCAATCACATGGGCCCCAGCCGCGCAGGTGGAGAGCCCTCGGGGACCAACCAGATCGCCGAGCTGCGGGCCGTGCTCGAGGCCATCCGGGCGCATCCCGGCGACGAGCCGATGCTGATCGAGTCCGACTCCCAGTACGCCATCAAGTGCGCCTCGGAGTGGGTGACCGGTTGGAAGCGGAAGGGCTGGCGGACCTCGTCCGGCGAGCCGGTCAAGAACATCGACCTGGTTCGCGACATCGACGACGCGATCACCGACCGGACCGGCCCCGTCCGGTTCCGCTGGGTCCGCGGGCACGTCGGCAACCACTACAACGAGGAGGCCGACCGGCTGGCCGGTGAGGCCGCCCGCGCGGTCAAGGCCGCGCCGCCCGCGAAGGTCCCGGCGTCGGACCCGGTGCCGGCCGCGCCCGACTCCGTCACCGCAACCGGGGCGTCGACGCCGGCCAAGACCGTCACGCGCACCCGGGCAGTGCCGGCGCGTGCGAAGGCGGGCTCCGCGCCGGTTCCCGCGGAGCCGATGCTGTTCGACATCCCGGCGGCGGGCGACGCGCTCACCCTGTTCTGAGCCGACTCGCCCGTCGATCGGCGGACTGCGGGCGGCTCCTGGGGTAGACATGGCGAAACGCCGGTCACCCGAGGAGGAGTCGCACGTGTTTCCTGGGAACTTCGTAGCCGCCACACCCGACAAGCCCGCGATCATCCGCCCCGCCACCGGCGAGCAGCTCACCTACCGCGAGCTCGACGAACGCTCGACGAGGCTGGCCCGGTACCTGCGCTCGGCGGGGCTGCGGCCCGGCGACCACCTCGCCCTCGTGTCGAGCAACGACGTGCGGGCGCTGGAGGTGTACTGGGCGGCGTTGCGTTCCGGGCTGTACATCACGGTGGTCAACTGGCACCTGACCGCGGCGGAGGCCGCCTACGTGGTGAACGACTGCGGAGCCCGGGCGCTGATCGTGTCGGCGGACGCCGCGGCGGCCACGGCCGCTGTCCCCGAGGCATTTCCGCTTGTCGGCCACCGCCTCGCCTACGGCGGCCCGGTGGCCGGTTTCGAGGACTACGAGCGGGCCTTGGCAGGCGTCGACGCCGGACCGCTCGACGACCAGCCCCGCGGCCAGGACATGCTGTACTCGTCGGGCACCACCGGCCGGCCCAAGGGGATCAAGCCGAGGCTCCCCGAGGGGCAGGTGGGTGAGACCATGGACCCGTACACCGCAGTCTTCGCGCCGATGTACGGATTTGACACTGACACCGTCTACCTGTGCCCCGCACCTCTCTATCACGCTGCGCCACTGCGCTTCTGCGGGACAATCAACTCTGTCGGTGGCACCGTCGTGCTGATGGACCGGTTTGACGCCGAGCAGGCGCTCGAGCTGATCCAGCGGTACCGCGTCACCCACAGCCAGTGGGTGCCGACGATGTTTGTCCGGATGCTCAAGCTGCCCAAGGAGATCCGCCTGTCCTACGACGTGTCGAGCCTGCGGGTCGCGGTCCATGCCGCGGCGCCGTGTCAGCCCGAGGTCAAGCGCGCCATGATCGAGTGGTGGGGACCGGTAGTCAACGAGTACTACGCCTCCACCGAGGGCTCCGGCGTCACCTTCATCGGCAGCGAGGACGCGCTGGCGCACCCGGGATCGGTTGGGCGTGACGGCGTCGTGGGCATCGTCCACATCTGCGACGGCGACGGTGCCGAGCTCCCCGCGGGCGAGATCGGCACGGTGTGGTGGGAGCGAGACGAGCGGCCCTTCGAGTACCACAACGACCCGGCGAAGACCGACGACGCGACCCACCCCGACCATCCGACGTGGACCACGAGCGGCGACATCGGCTACCTCGACAGCGACCGGTTCCTCTACCTCACCGACCGCGCCGCCTTCACGATCATCTCCGGTGGCGTCAACATCTACCCGCAGGAGTCGGAGAACGTCCTGACCCTGCACCCCAAGGTGTACGACGTCGCGGTGATCGGGGTGCCGAACGACGAGATGGGGGAGGAGGTCCTGGCGGTGGTCTCGCTCGAGCCGGGCATCGAACCCAGCGCGGAACTCGAACGCGAACTGCTGGACTACGTCCGCGCCCGCATCTCCCACTTCAAGGCCCCGCGACGAATCGATTTCAGTGACGACCTCCCACGCACCCCGACCGGCAAGCTGGTCAAGCACCGGTTGCGGGCGCGGTACCTACCCGCGGCCGGGTAGCGGACGCGGGGTCAGAGCCCGAACAGCGCGGCGGCGTTGTCGTGGCAGACCGCGCGCACCCAGTCGTCACCCAGCCCGAGTCGGTCCACCGCCTCGAGCGCGTGCACGTACGGGTACGGGATGTTCGGGAAGTCGCTGCCGAACAGGATCCGGTCGCCGTGCTCGCGCAGCCTGGCCAGGTCCGGAGCGGACAGCGGAGCGGCGTCGTTGATGAAGTCGGTGAACGCCATCGTGGTGTCCAGCTGCACCCGCTCGTAGCGTTCGGCGAGGTCGAGGAACGCCGAGTACTCGGGCATGCCCATGTGCGCGATGACCAGGCGCAGCCGCGGGAACCGGGTGAGCAGGGCGTCGATCGGCTCCGGCCCGGTGAAGCGTCCGGGCGCGGGGCCGGAGCCACAGTGGATGACGATCGGGGTGCCGGCGTCCTCGAGCAGCCCCCACACCCCGTCCAGCAGCGGGTCGTTCGGCTGGTAGTCGCCCACCTGGATGTGCGACTTGAAGACCCTGGTTCCGGCGTCGAGCGCGGCGGCGACGTACTCCGCCGCGCCGGGCTCCGGGTAGAAGGTGGAGGTGTGCAGGCAGTCCGGGTTGCGGGCCGCGAACTCCACCGCCCACTGGTTCAGCCAGGCCGCCATGTCCGGCTTGTGCGGGTAGATCATCGAGGTGAAGGCCCGGACCCCGTACGAGCGCAGCCGGTCCAGCCGGGCGTCCTCCTCGAGCCGGTACTGGATGGGCCACTCCATACCGGTGAGCGGGCCGGCCGAGTCGAAGTACGCCCACACCTTGTCCATCACGGACTTCGGCATGAAATGCGTGTGCACGTCGATGATCCCGGGCAGTCCGTGGTCCCGCAGGAACGAGGTCACCGCGTCCACATCGGCCTGGCGGCCGTCCACATCTCCACTCATCCACCCACCATTTCATGTCCCCCCTGGCCGTCGGCAGCGCGGTCGACAGACAAGGTGGTCGTGATTACCGTGGCTGAGGTTGCACACACTGCACGCCCCTTTACGAAAGGCCCCGATGATCACCAATCTCGTCAACCTCGTCCTCGGCACCGTCGGCGGCAGCTCCGCAGGGAGCAGCGGCTACACCGTCCAGCCGGGAACCCTGCCCTTCGGCAGCTGACCGCACGAGGGCTCACGCACAGACGCCGAACGGGCGGTTACCGGGACAACGGCCGAGAGGCCTCCTCGGTAACCGCCCGTTCGTCGTCCGACGGGGGCCGCCCGGCAATCAGGGCAGGTCGATGCCGAACTCGACCAACTTCTCCCGGTACACCTCGACATTGCCGAGCTTGACGTCCTCGTAGCCGCGGACCACGTCGGGCAGGGCCGCGATCGTGGCGGCGCGGGCATAGCCGTCCCTGTCCAACCCGGCCGCCAGGCCCAGCACGGTCGCGCTGTAGTGCGCCAACAGTTCCCGCTCCACCCGTCGCACATGGGCGTAGCCGAACGGGTCCAGCCGGGTCCCGCGCAGTACCTTGCCCTTGGCCAGGAGCTTCAGCGCGACATGCGACTTCGGTCCTAGGCCGATCTTCTTCTTCCGGCCCAGCGCCCGCAGCACCGGCGGGTGCAGCTTGTAAGTCAGGTTCTCGCCCCCCGGCACCTGGGAGGCGACATCGGCGAGGAAGTCCGGGTCCACCAGCATCCGGGCCACCTCGTACTCGTCCTTGTACGCGGTGAACTTGAACAGCCCCCGGGCCACCGACTCGGAGAAGTCGGTCTGCTCGGTCACCGCGCGTTCGGCGGCCCACACCGACTGCACCGTATCGACGTAACGCCGGGCCACCGCGACGTTCTGGAACTCGACCAGCTGAGCGGCCCGCAGCTCGACGAGCCGGCGGACCTCGCCGTCGAAGGTCGTGTCGGCGAACAGTTCCGCCGGGGCCGCAGTCGCGGCGCGCGTGCCGCGGGCCGGCCGGGCGGCCGCGGCGAAGGCGTCGGGGTCGGCGATGGCGACCCGGCCCCACCGGAACGCCGCGACGTTGGCATCGACCGCCACGCCGTTGATGCCGATGGCCTCCTCGATCGCGGCCGCGGGCAGCCGCAGCCCACCCGCCTGGAAGGCGGCGCCGATCAGCAGGAAGTTCGCCGCCGCGGTGTTGCCGAACAGTTCCTGGGCGGCGGCGAGGCCGTCGAAGGACCGCAGCGTCTTCGACACCGAGTCGAGCCGGGAGAGCAGCAGCGGCTCGTCCGGGTAGCGGACCGACTTGTCGTAGACCATGTCGCCGGTCGGCGACTGGCTGGTCGAGGCGATCGACACGGTGGCGGCGCGGTCGCCGTAGCCGAGGTTCTTGTTGTCCGTGGCGGTGAGCAGGTCGAACGCGACGATGCAGTCGGCGCTGCCGGGGGTGAGCCGGTTGGCCGGCTCGAGCTCGCCGGCGCAGAAACGCAGGTGGGAGACCACCGGGCCGGCCTTCTGGCTCATGCCGATCTGGTCGAGGCTCTCGACCTGCAGGCCGGCGCACAGCGCGGCCGTCGCCAGCACCTGGTTGACGGTGACGATGCCGGTGCCGCCGATCCCCGCCAGGAAGACGTTCTGGGTGTGGGTCAGCGGGCCGTGCTCGGGGTCGAGGCAGGAGGGCGGGACCGGCGTCGCGACGCGGGCGGCCTTCTTCTTGCCGGGCACCAGCTCGACCGTGACGAAGGAGGGGCAGTCCCCGTCCAGGCAGCTGTAGTCGGTGTTGCAGGAGGTCTGCTCGATACGGGTCTTGCGCCCGAACTCGGTGTCCACCGGTTGCACCGACAGGCAGTTCGACTTGACGCCGCAGTCGCCGCAGCCCTCGCAGACCGCCTCGTTGATCACCACGCGCGTGTTGCGGGTCGGCAGGGTGCCGCGCTTGCGCTGGCGCCGGGCGTCGGCCGCGCAGTGCTGGTCGTAGATCAGCACGGTGACGCCCTCGACCTCACGCAGCAGTTTCTGCGCCTCGTCGAGCCGGTCGCGGTGCCAGAGCGTGGTGCCCTTGGCGAGCGCGCGCTTGTTGTGCCGCTTGGGTTCGTCCGCGCAGATGATGATCTTCTTGACGCCCTCGGTGGTGAGCTTGTGCGTGAGCTGGGCGACCGTGAGCGCGCCCTCGGCGTCCTGCGCACCGGTCATCGCGACGACGTCGTTGTAGAGGAGCTTGTAGGTGATGTTCACCCCGGCGGCGACGCAGGCCTGCACCGCGAGCTGGCCGGAGTGGAAGAAGGTGCCGTCGCCGACGTTCTGGAACATGTGCGGCACGTCGGTGAACGGTGCCTGGCCGATCCACTGGCTGCCCTCGCCGCCCATCTGGGTCAGGCCGGTCACCGCGCTGTCCGCGCGGCCGGACATGGTGACCAGCGTGTGGCAGCCGATGCCGCCGCCGCCGATCGAGCCCTCGGGGATGGCGGTGGACCGGTTGTGCGGGCAGCCGCTGCAGAAGTAGGGGGTTCGCTTGGTGGTGAGCACCTCGAGCGAGAGTTGCGGCGGCAGAGACCTCTTCAGCTCCACGCGGTCGCGCAACACCCGGCGGAGCGGGCCGAGCAGCCGGCCGGCGGTGAGCTCGCCGTCGACGGGCATCAGCGGCCGGCCCGCGGCGTCGCGCTTGCCGAGGATCTGCGGGGTGTGCTCGGTGCCGTAGAGGATCTCGCGGATCTGGGTCTCGATGAAGGCGGTCTTGTCCTCGACCACGATCAGCTGGTCGAGGCCGGCCGCGAACTCCGTGACCCTCCGGGCGCCGAGGGGGGTCGGCATGCCGATGCGAAGCAGGCGGATGCCGGCGCGGTGCAGGGCGGCCTCGTCCACGCCGAGGACGAGCAGGGCCTGGCGCAGCGAGTCGTATGTGGTTCCGGTGGCGGCGAGGCCGATCCGGGCGCCGGACGGGTCGACCTCGATCACGTCGAGATCGTTCGCGGCGCCGTAGGCGTGCACGACGGCCAGGCGTGGGCCGTACAGGTCGGCCTCAGCGATCACGCTGTCCGTAGGGACGGCCATCGGTCGCTGCTGGTACACGAACGGCTTTCCCTCCCATTCGATCTGGGGGACGGTGATGTCCAGCTGCGATACGTTTCCGTCGACCGTCCAGGCTCCGTCGGCGACGTCCGCGACGACCTTCAGTGCGACCAGACAGCCGGAGGCGCGGGAGAGCGCCACGCCGTGCATGCCCATGGTGATCATCTCTTCGGCGTTGCGCGGGAACAGGACCGGGATGCCGAGGGCGGCCAGCGACCGTTCGCTGACGGCGGGCACGGTCGAGGACTTGGAGGCGGGGTCGTCGCCGACCAGCAGCAGCACACCACCGTTGGGGTTGACCCCGTACATGTTCGCGTGTCGCAGCGCGTCGGTGGCCCGGTCGACGCCGGGGCCCTTGCCGTACCAGACGCCGATCACGCCGTCGTGCGTCGCGGTGCCGGCCGGAAGCGTCGCCTGGCTGCCCCAGACCGCGGTCGCGGCGAGCTCCTCGTTGAAGCCGGGGACGAAGGTGATGTCGTGCTCGGCCAGCACCTGCGGCATGCCGTGCAGCATCTTGTCGACACCGCCGAGGGGGCTGCCCTGGTAACCGGAGACGAAGGTGGCGACGCGGCGGCCGGCGCGGATGTCGTGGACGTGCTGCTCGACGAGCTGACGGGCGATGGCCTGCACGCCGGTCAACAGGACCGGGCCGGCGCCCGAGCGGTAGCGGTCGCCGAGGTCGTAGGGCTGCGCCTGGTCTTCGCGTTCCACCAGTTCGGTCATGGTCTGCCACCGTTCCTGCGCGGCGCTTTTGTGAAGCTGTGCGCAATCTTTAGAGCAAGGGGTGCAGCAATAGTTCGCTCGGGTGGCGTAGCCGTCAACAACTGGCCAACGAGCTAGGCGCTACGATCAGTTGTGACGCACGACACACGAGGGAGGTCACCATGGTGATCAGCATCGACCGGCTCGACGCCTCGCTGCTGGAACTGCTCACCGAGGACCCGCGGGCCCAGATCATGGACCTGGCGTCCCGGCTGGGCGTCGCGCGCAACACCGTCCAGTCGCGGATGCGCCGGCTGGAGGAGAGCGGCGTGGTCACCGGGTACCGGCCCGAGGTGGACCTGTCCGCGCTGGGGCTCTCGGTGCAGGCATTCGTGGGCGCCGAGACTGAGCAGGGCCGGATCCAGGCCGTCGTCGAGGCGCTCCGTGGCGTGCCCGAGGTGCTCGAGGTGCATACCACCACCGGACGGGAGGACCTGCTGATCCGGATCGCGGCGCCCTCGCACGAGGACCTGCTGCACGTGCTCGAGCGGATTCTCGGGCTCCGCGGGGTCGCGCACACCACCACCACACTGGCCCTGACGACACCGGTCAAGTACCGCACCCAGCCGTTGGTCGACCATCTCACCCGCGAGGCGGGGCACGGTCGGTCGGCGGCGGCCTACCGCGCCGAGGACGGCTGAGCCGCGTACCCGAGTTCGCGTTGGACGGCCAGGGCCAGCTCGGTGCGTGAGCCGTGACCGGTGGCCGCGAGGATCCTGCTGACGTACTTCTTTACGGTGTCCTCGGTGAGCGAGAGCAGCGACCCGATGGCGGCATTGCCCAGCCCGTCCGCGACCAGGCGGGCCACCTCGCGCTGGCGGCGGGGCAGGACGGCGAGCACCGGGTCCGGTGCGACGGTGGTGGCCAGCCCCCGGGTCAGCACCGAGAGCTGCCGGCTGAGCAGCCGCAGGGCAGCCAGATCCCTTGGGCCGATGGCGTGTTCGTCGGTGTCGAACAGCCCGATGAGGGCATGCCCGCCGCCGGGCATCTCCAGGTGCAGGGCGCTCGCCGAGCGCATGTTCTGGGGGTGCAGGTAGTCGCGGACGTAGCGCACCGCCTCGTCGGGCAGCTGGTGCAGCTCCCGCAGCGAGGCGACGCCGGTGTCCTCGAGCGCGCGGCGGGCCTGCGGGGTCGAGAAGATGTCCTGACCGACCCACTGCTCGTGGTAGACGGCCCGCACGTGCTCCCAGGTGTCCACCTGGGTGGCCGCGGCGCGGGAGTCGGTGAACTGCGAGGCGAAGGTCTGCCCCACGAAACACGTCGCATGTTTCACGGGGAACGTCGACGTCATCGCGTCCACGATGCGTTCGCGGAACTGGTCCACGGTGCGGGTCGACTCGCAGGCCCCGAGAACACGGAAGACGCGTTCGTAGTCGTCGGTCGTCAGTGCGCCGCCGGCCGCGTTGTCAGCCACCGTGTCCGTCCCCCCGATCAGGCCTTGTGCTCGTAACTGTCCACCAAAGTGGACTTGTCCGTCGATCAGAACGAAATCTAGCGTCAGGCGAGTCGACATTCGGCGGAACCGAGCAAGGGAATCACGATGAGCAGACTTCGTTTCGGGGCATTCCTCGCGCCGCACCACGTGATCGGGCAGAACCCGACCGCCGCCCTGCAGCGGGACCTGGAACTGGTGGAGCATCTCGACCGCCTCGACTTCGACGAGGTGTGGATCGGCGAGCACCACTCGGCGGGCAGCGAGATCATCGCGTCGCCGGAGATCTTCATCGCGGCGGCGGCCGAGCGGACCAAGCGGATCAAGCTGGGTACCGGCGTCACCTCCCTGAGCTATCACAACCCGTTGTGGGTGGCGGACCGCATGGTGCTGCTGGACCACCTGACCCGCGGCCGGGTGATGCTCGGCGTCGGGCCCGGCTCCCTGCCGACCGACTCGTCGATGATCGGCCTCGACCCCACCGAGTGCCGGGAACTGCTCGAGGAGCACCTGGACATCGTGGTCCGCCTGCTGAACGGCGAGAGCGTCACCGCGACGACCAGGACCCACACGCTCGTCGACGCCCAGCTCCAGCTGCGGCCGTACTCGCACCCGATGTTCGACATCGTGGTGGCCGGGGTGGCCTCGCCCACCGGGCCGCGGCTGGCCGGCAAGCACGGACTCGGGCTGCTGTCGATCGGTGCCACGATGAGCCCCGACGGGTACGACGCGCTCGGCAAGCACTTCGGCATCATGGAGGAACGGGCGGCGGCGTTCGGCACCGAGGTCAATCGCGACCAGTGGCGTCTGGTCTGCCCGATGCACATCGCGGAGACCCTCGAGCAGGCACGGGAGGACGTCCGCTACGGGCTCGGCGCGTGGGTCGAATACTTCGGCAAGACAGCGGCTTTCCCACATTTCGGGTCCGGCGGTGCGAGCATGGACATGATGATCGAGTACATGAACGACTCCGGCATGGGCATCATCGGCACCGTGGACCAGGCTCGGGAACTGATCGGCCGACTGCAGGAGCAGACCGGCGGCTTCGGCTCGATGCTGATGATGGCGACCGACTGGGCGAACCCCGCGGCCACCCGACGGTCGTTCGAACTGATCGCGAACGAGGTCGCCCCGCACTTCCAGGGGCAGTCCCAGCCGCTGTACGACGCCGCCGCGCGCGCCGGGCAGAGCCACGAGCGGCACAGCAAGGCGCAGCTCGACGCCATCGAGCACATGGCGAAGAAGTACGAGGCCGAAGTGGCGGCCACGTCATGAGGGCCGCGGTGCTGCACGGGATCGGGGACCTGCGAGTCGAGGACATCCCGGAGCCGGCCGTGCCGGACGGGTACGTGCTGATCCGGGTGGCGTACAACGGGATCTGCGGATCAGACCTCGGCGTCATCCACTCCTTCGGTGTCTCCGAGGTGGCGCACCCGCTCACCGGGGCGCACGGGCCGCAGGTGCTCGGGCACGAGTTCTCCGGCGTGGTCGCCGAGGTCGGTGCCGACGTCGACGGCATCGTGGTGGGCAATCGGGTTGTGGTGCAGCCGAATTACCACTGCGGTCGCTGTGCGCGGTGCCGGGACGGGCTCGAGCACCTGTGCGAGGTCGTCGCCTTCCACGGGCTGAGTGCGCCCGGCGGCGGACTCTCCGAGTTCACCGCGGTGCCCGCCGCCAACGTGCACGTGCTGCCCGACGGGGTGAGCCTCGAACAGGCGGCGCTGGTGGAGCCGTTGGCCGTCACCCACCACGCGGTCACTCTGGCGCAGGCGAGGCCGGGTCAGTTCGCGCTGGTGATCGGCGGCGGACCGATCGGGATCGGCACGGCGCTCAACCTGCGCGCGAGCGGGGTGGAGCGCATCCTGGTCTCGGAGGCCTCCGCGCCGCGCCGGGCGATCGTCGAGGGTCTGGGACTGACTGTGGTGGACCCGCTTTCGGCGGACGTGCGGACCGCGGTGCACGAGCGTACGGACGGACTCGGTGCCGACATGGTGTTCGAGTGTGCGGGCGTCGCCGTCGCCGTCGAGACCGCCCTGGCGTCCGTCCGGGCGCGGGGGACGGTGGTGCTGCTGGCAACCTACAAGGAGCAGGTCCCGCTCAACACATACGCGCTGATGTTCTCCGAGGCGCGGGTGATGTCGTCGCTGGCCTACAACCGGGACGAGGTCGCGACGGTGATCGAACGGATGGCGGCGGGCTCGTACCCGCTCGACGGATGGGTCGAGCGGGTGCCGCTGGAGATGGTGCTCGAGGGCGTGGCGGATGCCGCGGCCGGGCGACGGATGAAGGTACTCGTGGAGGTGTGCGGAGATGAGTGAGAATCGATTTGCCGGCAAGACGGCGGTGGTCACCGGGGCGGCATCCGGGATCGGCGCCGCCATCGCGGCCCGGCTCGTGGCGGAGGGTGCCAACGTCGTCGGCATCGATCTCGCGGCGGACAGGCTGGGGGAGCTCGCGAACTCGCTCGGGTCCGCGTTCGTCGCCGCGGTCGCCGACGTGACCGACGAGGCGGCGGTGGCCGAGGCGGTCGGGACGGCGGTCGAGCGCTTCGGTGGTCTCGACCTCGGGTTCAACGTGGCCGGCGCCGCGCGCGGCGGCCCGATCGTCGACCTGGCCGAGGAGGACTGGGACTTCACCGTCGACCTGGTGCAGAAGGGCGTGTTCCTGTGCACCAAGCACGAGGCCCGGCACATGAGGGAGCGCGGCGGCGCCATCGTCAACGTGTCGTCCCTGAACGCGCACGTCCCGATGTTCGGTGGCAGCCCGTACGTGACGGGCAAGGCGGGTGTGGAGGCGTTCTCCAAGAACGCGGCGCTGGAGCTGGCGCGGCACGGCATCCGGGTCAACACGGTGCTGCCGGGGCTGGTGGACACCCCGCTGGTGGCAGGTGTGATGGGCTACGAGCCCCTGCGTGAGCAGTTCCTCGCGATGATCCCGCTGGGCAAGGCGGCGACTCCGGAACAGGTCGCGGGGCCGTGCCTGTACCTGGCCAGCGACGACGCCGAGTACGTGACGGGTACGTCGCTGATGGTGGACGGCGGCTGGGAGCTGTCGGGATACCCGGATCTCAGCATCTTCGCCGGCTGAGGGCGTAGGAGGGCCCAGCCGCGCGACGGCCGATGTCGTCGCGCGGCCTAGGGTGGGGCCATGACCGTCTCCGCTGCCCCCGTGGAGACCACGCACCGCAGCCCTCGCCCGCTGCTGCTGGCCGAGACGCTCGACCAGCTCGGCCGTGGCCGCGGCGACCCGTGCCACCGTGCCACTCCCGACGGCGCGATCTGGCGCACGTCGCTCATGCCCACCGGACCCGTCACCTACCGGCTGGTGCAGACCGACCGGCACACCGCCGCGTGCCGCGCGTGGGGCGAGGGTGCGGCGGAGTTCGTGACCACGCTGCCGGACCTGCTCGGCGAACGCGACGACGCCATCGGGTTCGCGCCCGAGCACCCCAAGCTGGCCGACGCCCACCGGCGCTTCCCGGGCCTCCGGATCCCGCGGACCGGCCGTGTGTTCGAGGCCCTGGTGCCCGCGATCCTCGAACAGAAGGTGCACGGCATCGCGGCGAGGGCGTCGTGGCGCCGGCTGGTCACCGCGTACGGCGAACCCGCGCCGGGTCCTGCCCCCGAGGGAATGCGGGTCCCGCCGTCCGCGCGGGTGTGGCGCGGCGTCCCGTCCTGGGAGTTCCACCGGTCGGGTGTCGATCCGCGGCGGGCGCGCACCGTCGTCACCGCCGCCGCGGTCGCCGACCGGCTCGAGGAGGCCGTGGGGATGGAGCCGGCGGCCGCGTTGCGCCGGCTGCGCGCGGTGAACGGGGTGGGGGAGTGGACCGCGGCCGAGGTGGCGCAGCGCGCGCTGGGCGACGCCGACGCGTTGTCGGTGGGCGACTTCCACCTCGCCGCGATGGTCGGGTGGTCGCTGCTGGGCCGGCCACTGGACGACCCCGGGATGGTCGAGTACCTGGAATCTGTCCGGCCGCACCGCTATCGGGCCGTGCGGTTGCTGTCGGTCGGCGGCTACGCGGTCAAGCCGAAGTTCGGGCCGCGCACCGCCGTCACGGACCACCGCCGGCACTGACGGGTCGGCGCGGCGGTCTTGGCGCGGGCGCCGGTCGGGGTCAGGGCGCCTCGAGCAGTGCCAACGCCAGCCGCACCAGTTCGGGTTCGAGTTCGTCGAGCGCCGTGGCGTCGGGCTCGCGTTCCCACGCGGCCAGCGATCCGATGACGAAACGGGCCATCAGCGCCACCCGTCTGGTCCGGCCGTCCTCGGGCAGGTGGGTCAGGGCATCGGCCATGTCGGTGAACAGGTTGTGCACCATCGCGACCGCGCCCCCCTGGGGTTGGCGTGCCAACGCGGCGTCGTCGAGTGCGAAGATGTCGAGCCGGATCGTCGCCATCCACTGCTCGTTGAAGCGGGCCCAGTAGCTCGGCTGCTGCCGACGCAGCTCCGTGACCAGCGGGCCGATGTAGGCCTCGACCATGACGGGCAGGTCGTACTCACCGCGGTCGTGTGCGGCGGCGAGGAACACCGCACGGTCGACGGTCACCCGCTCGGTGTGCAGCCGCCACACCGCCTCGAGCAGGCCGTCCCAGGACCCGAAGTGGTAGCTGATCGCGGAGTTGTTCTTGTGGCCGGCGGCCCGCACGACCGCACTGGCGGGCACGCCGTGCACGCCGCGTTCGGCGACGAGGCGTTCGGCGGCCTGTACGAGACTGAGACGAGCGGTTGACAGTGTGCTCTGCGTCACGGTAGTAAGAGGCCCTTCTTAACTTTCTGCCGAGGCCGCCGCCCCGGCTCACCACCCGAGAGGCTGCCATGCGTCCGTCCCACGTTTCCGTCCGAATCATAGGCGCGTTGGCAGTCACTGCCATTGCTGTGACCGGCTGCTCGAGCAGCGACGACAACTCCGCCACGGCGGCCTCCCCGGTCCCGAACGGCGGCGACGTGCTCTCATCCGCGTCGCTGACCAACGCGGCCGTGCTGCCGAGCGCCGGCCGCAGTGAGCTGATCACCTACGCGTCGGAGAACGGCGAGGGCAAGCCGATCGTCGTCTCCGGCACCGTGGCGATCCCGTCCGGGACCGCACCGGAGGGCGGCTGGCCGGTGATCAGCTGGGCGCACGGGACCACCGGGATCGCGGACACCTGCGCGCCGTCCGGGGACACCGTCGACGGCGCCGTGCACGACTACGTCGGCACCGTCAGTGCCACCCTCGACCAGTGGGTCAAGAACGGCTACGTGGTGGTCCAGACCGACTACGAGGGCATGGGTACGCCCGGCGACCACACCTACCTCAACGCGACCTCCGAGTCGAACGCGGTCGCCGACATCGTCAGGGCCGCACGGCACCTCGATCCCGCGGTGGGCAGCAAGTGGTTCGTCGGCGGCCACAGCCAGGGCGGTGCGGCCGCGATCAGCGCGTCCGACCAGGCCGTCGACCGGGCACCCGAGCTCACCCTGCTCGGTGCGATCGCGGTCGCGCCCGGCAGCGGCCTGAGCCAGACCCCGCAGTACATCGCGAGCGGCAGCCAGGCAGTGGCGCCGGTCCTGTCCTTCCTGCCGATCACCCTGCTCGGCGCGGCGGCCGCGGATCCGGCGGTGGTGCCGGAGGAGATCGTCACGCCGGCAGCGGAGCCGCTGATGAAGGCGGCGCGGACCGGGTGCATCGCCGACATCCGCGCGGCCATCGGAGGCATTCAGGTGAACTCGGTGATCCGCCCGGGTGCAGACCTCGGTCCGTGGACGGACTACCTGGCCAAGCAGGAACCGTCGAACGCCAACCCCAAGGTTCCGGTGCTGTTCGCGCAGGGCACCGCGGACGCCCTGGTCACGCCGGCCGCCTCGCAGGTCCTGGTGAAGCAGTTGTGCGAGAAGGGAACCGAGCTCGACTACCGCAGCTACGAGGGCGCAGACCACCGCGCCAGCGTCGCCGCCTCGCTGGCGGACGCGACCGAGTTCACCAAGACGCTGCTGGCCGGCGAGAAGACGCCGACCACCTGCTGACCCGCTGAACACCAAGCGCCCCTTGGCTACTGGATCGCAGTAGCCGAGGGGCGCCGTTGTGTGTGGCTCGGTCAGCGGAGCTTGATGCTGCCGCCGTCGACCATCAGTGTCTGGCCGGTCATGTAGCTCGCGTCGGCGCTGGCGAGGAACACCGCGACCCGTCCGATGTCCGACTCGGGATCGCCGAACCGGTGCAGCGGCGTCTTGGCGAGCAGCACGTCCTCGATGCCCGGGTTGGCCTCGATGTAGGCCTGGACGCCCTCGGTCAGCGCCAGCGGCGAGATGATGTTGACGTTGACGTTGTCCGACGCCCACTCGTTGGCCGCGACCCGGCTGATCGCCCGGATCGCTTCCTTCGCGGCGCCGTACGAGCCCTGCGTCACGCTGCCGTCGATGCCCGCGCCGGAGGCGAAGTTGATCACCGACCCCTCGTTCGCGGCGAGCTGCGCGTGTGAGGCCTTCATCAGCCAGAACGTCGGGTAGAACCCGGTCCCGAACGACAGGTCGAGCATCTCCTGCGTGGTCTCGAGCAGCGGCGCCTGCCGGGACGCGTGCGCGTTGTTGACCAGCACGTCAAGCTTGCCGAACGCCTCGACCGCGGCGGCGACGATGGCCGCCGCGCTCTCCTCCTTGGAGATGTCCGCGTTCAGGAACTTCACGGCACTGCCGAGTTCGTCCTCCAGCGCCTTGCCCGCGTCGTCGTTGATGTCGACGACCAGGACCTGGGCGCCCTCCTTGGTGAACGCGCGGACGATGCCGCGTCCGATACCGCCCGCGCCGCCGGTGACGATCGCTACTTTTCCGTCCAGCCTCATGCGTGGCCTTCCCTGTGGTGTCGGTGGGGTGTCAGTTGATCGCGAGCGCCGGCTTCTCGAGCTCCGCCACGCCGTATGCCGCATACGTCTCGTACGGGCCGCGGCCGACGAAGTAGGACGAGAGCTGCTGGTCGAGCTCCTCGACGGTGAACGCGGAACCCGCTGCGTCGAAACGGTTCTCGACCTGCGGTGCCGCCATCAACGCGACCATCTTGCCGTACACGACGAAGACCTGGCCGTTGATCTCGTGCGAGGCGGGGGAGGCCAGGTAGCTGACCAGGGTGCCGACACGCTCGGGGGCGAGCGGGTCGAGCGCGCCGGCGAGGTCGCCGGCCTCGCCGAACGCCTCGGCGGTCATCGCGGTCCGGGCGCGCGGGCAGATGGCGTTGGCGGTGACGCCGTAGCGGGACAGGCCCTGCGCGGTGGAGAGGGTCAGCGCGGTGATGCCGGCCTTGGCGGCCGAGTAGTTCGGCTGTCCGGCCGAGCCGAACAGGAACGCCTCGGAGGAGGTGTTGACGACGCGCCCGAAGATCGGTCCGCCGGCAGCCTTGCTGGCCTCGCGCCAGTACACGGCGGCCGCGCGACTGGTGGCGGCGTGACCCTTGAGGTGCACGCGGATGACGTCGTCCCAGTCGGACTCGCTGAGGTTGAAGATCATCTTGTCGCGGATCACGCCGGCGTTGTTGACCAGGATGTCGAAGGTGCCGAAGTTCGACACGGCCTCGGCCACCAGGCGCTCGCCGAGGGACCAGTCGGAGACGTCGCCGAGCACGGCGACGGCCTCGCCGCCGGCGGCCTTGATCTCGTCGACCACCTCGTGCGCGGCCTGGCCCATGTCGTTGACGACGACGCGCGCGCCCGCCGCGGCGAGGGCGAGTGCCTCGGCCTTGCCGAGTCCGGCGCCCGCCCCGGTGATGACGGCCGTCCGGCCTTCCAGGCTCACTGTTTCGCCCATGGGGGCCTCCTTCGTAGTTGGTGCGTCCGTGTCTCTGCTCGTAAAATTAGTATTAATTCTAGTTTGTTCGCAAGGGATCATCCCGCCCTGCGGTGGGCGGATGGAGGCATCCGTGAGCGTGCGCCATGAAAGGCACAATTCGTTCTAATTTGATTTCGAGGTTCTAGATTGGGTCATGGGTACGGTGTCCAGTGGTCCCGGTCACCGGGAGTGACCCAGGACACGTGACGGATCCGTGGGATCTTTTCTCCGAAAGAGCTGGGTGAAATGCCCGGCAGTGGTAGTACGAGCGGTCCGGAGTCCCAATGAACAAGATGCCTCTCGCCAACGGCGAGGCAGAGCGCGCGCCCCTGACGAAGGGGCGGTCGTTCCTCCTCCTCGCAACGGTGATCCTGCTGGTCGAGGTCATCCCGCTGGCGTACAACTTCGTCACCCCGGCGCTGCCCGAGATCGCCGGGCACTTCCAGACCACCGCGGTCGGCTGGGTGATCACGCTGGTCACCCTGGTGCTCGCGGCGACCACGCCGATCATGGGCAAGCTCGGCGACATCTACGGCAAGAAGCTCGTGATGCTGTCGGCCTCCGCGGTGTTCGCGGTGGGCTGCCTGATCGCGGCGGTGGCGCCGAACTTCGAGCTCTTCCTCGTCGGACGCGGCCTGCAGGGCGCGGGCATGGGCATCCTGGTGCTGGCGTACGGGCTGATCCGCGACGTGCTCCCGCGTGAGCTGGTCCCCGTCGCGGTGGGCTTCATCGCCACCGGCATGGGGGCGAGCACGATCCTCGGACCCGTCATCGGCGGCTACCTGATCGACCACTTCGGATACGCCAGCGTCTTCTGGGCGCAGCTGGCGCACGTGACGGTCGCCGGTGTCCTGGTCGCGCTGTTGGTCCCCGAGTCCACGCTGCGCACCAAGTCCCGCCTCGACGTGGTCGGCGCGCTGATCCTCGCCGTCGGCGCGTTCGTGCTGCTCTTCGGCATCGGCAAGGCCTCGACGTGGGGCTTCGCCGACGTCCGGACGCTGGGCACGGTGCTCGGCGGCGCCGCGATCCTCGCCGCCTGGCTGCTCTACGAGCGCCGGCCGGCCGAGCCGCTGGTCGACCTCGAGCTGCTGCTGCACCGCCCGGTCGCCAAGACCTTGACCGCCAGTGCGCTCGTGCAGTTCGTCCTGATCAGCCACTCGATGCTGATCCCGATGTTCGTCATGACCGACCGTTCGCTCGACCTCGGCTACGGATTCGGCCGGACCGCGCTCGGTGTCGCACTGTTCACAATCCCCACCGGCATCGCCTCGATGATCGCGGGGCCGGTCGGCGGCTACCTGTCCCGGCGGACCGGTCCCGCGCTGGTGCTGGTCGCCGGCGCCGGTGCCCTGGCCGTCGGCTCGGCCATGCTCGCGTTCATGCACGACACCACCGGCCAACTGATCGCCGGCCAGATCGTGATGGGCCTCGGCCTCGGCGCCGCGTCCTCCGCGCTGCCGAACCTGATCATGGGCACGGTGCCCGCGACGTCGCAGGGCATCGCCGGCGGCATGCTCAACCTGTTCGGGTCGATGGGCAGCGCGATCGGCAGCCAGCTGGCCGTCGCGATCCTCACCGTCCCCGGCGTGCTGGTGGCCGCCAGCAAGATGCCGATGTACCTGGAGACCGGCTACGTCTACGCCTTCGGTGCCCTCGCCGTGGCCGGGGCGCTCGCCGCGGTGGTCGGGCTGTCACTGCACACCAATCGGACCCAGTCCGCGCCCGGTTCACCGGCACTCGTCGACGAGCCCGCGCAGCCGGTCGCGATCGGTCACTAGCCACGGTGGGCCCGCGGACGCCTTGCGCGGGCCCACGGTGTTCGACCAGCGCCGTCGGAGCGCGTGCGGCGGCGTAACGAGATATTTTGGACAACTCACGATTTCGGCCCGGAGGCTTGGCTAACGTGACGGCTGACGCAGCAGCTGTCCGCCGCCACCTCACGGGAGGCCGAGCCTCCCGGACGGCCGCGCCCAATGAAAGGTCGACCATGTCGAGTACGTCCTCCGCCCTCAATCTCGCCGACATCTTCGAGGCTGTCGTCGACGCCATGCCGGACCGGGAGGTGCTGGTCTGTGACGATCAGCGCCGCACCCTCGCCGAGCTCGACGAGCGTGCCAACCGTGTCGGACACCACCTGATCGACGCGGGGGTGCGGCCCGGCGACCACGTCGGCATGCACATGCGCAACAGCGTCGAGTTCGTCGAAACCCTGCTGGGGCTGTTGAAGATTCGGGCCGTCCCGGTCAACGTCAACTACCGGTACATCGACGCCGAGCTGCGCTACCTCTACGCCAACGCGGACCTGACGGCCGTCGTCGTCGACGCCGACTTCGTGGACCGGACCGCGGCCGTGGCCCCGGACTGCCCGACCCTGCGGCACGTGCTGGTGCTCGGGGAGCCCTCCCCGGCATCCGCCGCCGGGCTGGCCGCCGTGGTCCCGTCCGTCTCCGACTACCGGAGCGACGTCGACTCCGCTTCCGGAGCAAGGGATTTCCCGAGTCGCAGCAACGACGACCTGTTCGTCATCTACACCGGCGGCACCACCGGCATGCCCAAGGGCGTGCTGTGGCGGCAGGAGGACTTCTTCCGGTCCGCCCTGGTGAGCGGCAACCAGTACGGCGACGGCTACGACGACGGTCCGTCGCTGGCCGCCGCACACGCCCAGAACCCCACCCCGCCGAGCTTCCTGCTCACCGCGCCGCTGATCCACGGCGCGGCGGTGTACACGCTGTTCACCGGCCTGTTCATGGGCACCAAGACGGTGCTGATGCGGCAGTTCGACGCGCTGGAGTCGCTGGCGCTGATCGAGCGGGAGAAGATCAACATCTACATGATCGTCGGCGACGCCATCGGCCGGCCGTTTGCCGACGCGGTGGCCGAGCACGGCGGCGAGTTCGACCTGTCCTCGCTGTTCGTCGTCGGCTCCGGCGGGGCGCTGTGGTCGCAGGCCGTGCGCGACCAGATCACCGGACTGTTCCCGAACATCTACCTCAACAACGGATTCGGCTCCTCGGAGTCCGGCATGGACGGCAGCATGCAGGCGCTCGAGGACGGCTCGCTGCGGATGGCGCCGCGGCCCGGCGTCTGTGTCGTCGACACCGACCTGCGCCCGATCGCCCCCGGCTCGGACGACATCGGCTGGGTCGCCCACTCCGGGCACGTGCCGCTCGGCTACTACAACGACCCCGCCAAGACCGCCTCCACGTTCCCCGTCGTCGACGGGGTGCGGATGTCGGTGCTGGGCGACATGGCGCGGATCGAGGCGGACGGCTCGATCGTCATCCTCGGTCGCGGGTCGGCCTGCATCAACTCCGGCGGCGAGAAGATCTACGTCGAGGAGGTCGAGGAGGCCCTCAAGAGCCACCCGGCGGTCTTCGACACGCTGGTGGCCGGCCTGCCGGACCCGCGGTTCGGTCAGCGGGTCGCGGCCGTCGTGCAGCTGCGCGAGGGCGCGGCGGCCACGGCCGAGGAGCTCACCGAGCACTGCCGGGAGCGGATCGCCCGGTACAAGGTGCCGCGCGAGATCGTCGAGGTGCCGGCGATTCTGCGGTCGCCCTCCGGCAAGGCCGACTACCGCTGGGCCCAGAGCACATTGGAGAAGGAGTCGGCGGCCCGCGGCTAGCGACGACGCCCACCCAAGAGTTGAACGAGGCGAGCCCCCGACGGATTTCTCCTTGGCGGTGACGCCCGCCGAGAGGATCTCGCGGGCCGAGTCGCGGCCGTCGATGATCCGGTTGGTGCGCAGGGTGACCATCCACCGGCCGTCGATGCGGGCGAATTCCCAGCGGTTCGCGGTGATCCGGGCGACGTGGTAGCTGCGGGTCTCGGGATCGTGCTTGACCAGCTGCGAGTGGCAGGTGGCCACCGCGGTGTCGCCGTCGATCTCGAGGTGCGGCGGTCCGACCAGGTGGCCGCAGCCGCCGGCGATGTAGGACTGGTGCGGGGCGGAGTGCACCATCGCCTCGATCTCGGCGCGTCCGGACAGGCAGCCGGTGTCGACGTCGTAGACGCCGTCCTCGGTCCAGAGCCCGGCGACCGCGGCGCTCTCGCCGCTGTCCACTGCGGGGCCGTAGGCGCTGATGATGTTCATCAGCTCGAGCTTGTCCTCGAGCAACTGGACGCGCTGTTCGAGCCGGACGAGCAGGTCTGCGGTGTCGGTCATGGGACGGGACTCCTTGATGTCGGGTCGGGGTTCAGTCGAAGTCGATGCCGAGCGGAACCGCCAGCGCCACGAGCGCCGCGAGCTGGTCGGTGAAGTGGTCGGGGCTGGTCGCGGCGATGTTCACGCTGGCGATCGTGGCGCCGGCGTCGCGGAGCCGGGACAGCGTGGTGGCGGCGGCGKCCGCCGCCCCGGTCGGGTCCAAGGTCCGGCCGGCATTCAGCACGATCTCCATGTCCTCGGGCACCGGGGCCTTCGCGAGCATCCCGGCCAGGTCGTCGATCCGCAGGCCGAAGGGGACCCAGCCGTCGCCGAGTTCGATGGCCCGGCGCAGCGAGCGGGGCGTGCGTCCGCCGATCCACAGCGGCACGTGCTGTTGCACCGCGTGCGGCTCGACCACGAAGTTCTCGAAGTCGTAGAACTCGCCGTGGTACTCCGGGTTGGGCTTGCCCAGCGCCGCCCGCAGTGCGCGCAGTGCATCGTCGGCAAGCGCGCCCCGGCCCTCGAACTGCGCGCCGATCAGGTCGAACTCCTCGCGCAGGCTGCCGACGCCGAGTCCCAGGGTCACCCGGCCGCCGCTGAGTCGATCGAGGGTGCCGTAGCGCTTGGCGATCTCGAGCGGGTGGTGGTAGCCGAGCACCAGCACCTGGGTGACCAGTCGGATCCGACTGGTGCGGGCGGCGAGGAAACCGAGCGTCGACAGCGGGTCCCAGTAGGTCCCGCCGCGCTCGGTGGCGATCTCCACCGGGACCGCGACATGCTCGCTGCAGGTCACGTGGTGGAAACCGAGCCGGTCCGCGGCCTCGGCGATCCGGGCGACCTCGTCGATCCCCGCGCCGACCTCCCAGTCCGCACGGGTGGCCGGATGCTGGATGAGCACGGGGCTGACGATCCCGATTCGCATGTTTCTCTCGCTCCGTGTGGGTGGGCGCCGGGGTGGTGGGGGCGTGAGCCGGCGCCGTAGTTGCCTGATTTCATATCGCAGTGGCCACGGCCTCAGCGACTACCTCCCGCTGAACGGGACGTGTCGTTTCGCGATGGGGGCTCCCGTTCGCCGGGTGAAGTTGCTACTGTTTTAGAAATCATTTCAGTTTTGCAGATCGGGAATCTCGATCGGTATCGGAGGAGACGCCATGACGGTGCTCACAGACGCCCCCGCCGCAAGCGACAAGCGCGACGTTCCCCCCTCCATGGTTGAGCGGATGACCCTCATCCTCGATGCGTTCGACGGCCGGGCCGCCCGGCTCACGCTGGAAGAGGTGGCCTGCCGTTCGCGTCTGCCGCGGTCGACCGTGCACCGCATTCTCGACTCGCTGGTCAAACTGAACTGGGTCGAGCACGCGTCGTTCGGCTACCGGCTCGGCCGGCGTGCCCTCGGCGTCGGCGGCGAGGGCGGACACGCCGAGGTCCGCGAGGCCGCGGCTCCGCTGCTGCACGAACTGCACCTGCAGACCGGCATGGTGGTGCACCTGTCCGTCCTCGACGGGCACGAGATCATCTACCTCGACAAGGTCGGCGGACGACTGGCCAGCTCCATCCCGTCGCGGGTGGGCGGTCGCATCCCCGCGCAGTCCTCCGCGTGCGGCAAGGCGATGCTCGCCTGGTTGGACCCGGAGCGGGTCGACGCGCTGTTCGAGGGCAACCTGGGCCGCTCCACCGAGCGGACCATCGACGACCTCGGCATCCTGCACCTCGAACTCAACCGGATTCGGCAGCGTCGAGGCCTGGCGTTCGAGCGTGAGGAGTCGGCCCGGGGAGTGGCGTGCGTGGGCAGCGCGGTGCGGGGGCCCGAGGGCCCCGTCGCCGCGGTCTCGCTGTGCGGGGATTCCCGCACGGTGCAGCTCGAACGGGTCGCCCCCCTGGTCGTCGACGCCACCCGCGAGATCGCCCGGACCCTCCACCCGGAGCTGGGCACCCCGCGTCGGGCCGTGCCGCCGGCCCCGGTGGTGCCCGCGGACACCTGGTCGCCCGAGGCGAGGAGCCGGCTGCTGTCGGTGCAGAGCGGCGGCTGGATCTAGTCCGGTCACTCGGGCCTGACGGGCCAGGCCCCGCTCAACCGGGCCGACGAGCCCGGCCCGTCAGGCGCCGCCGAGTCCGAACTGGCCGCGGAAGAACACCATCGGCGCGGCGCCGTGGACCTCCTCGAGTTCCAGCACCCGGCCGATCACCACGTCGTGGTCGCCGGCCATGTGCACCGCGTCGACCTCGGCGTGCACCCTCGCCAGGACCCGCGGCAGCGCCGGGGTCTCCCAGCGGGACAGGTCCCAGTCGAGGTCGTCGAACTTGCGCCCGCGGCTCGAGCCGAACCGCCCGCACATCTCCTCCTGGGTCTCCGCGAGGACATTCACCGTGAACCGTCCGGACCGGCGGATCCGGGGCCAGGCGACGCCGCGGTGATCGGCGCAGAACAGGACCATCGGCGGGTCCAGCGAGACCGACGCGAAGGACTGGCAGGCGAATCCGACGGGACCGTCGTCGTCGAGGCCGGTGACCACGGTGACCCCGCTCGCGAACTGGCCGAGGACCCGCCGCATGTCGGCCGGCTCGGGGGTGAGGGACTTCGGGGTGTCTACCTGGGTGTCTGCGACCATGGCCCGAGCGTAGGAACGGCCGGTCCGGCCGTCGGCCGGGTTCCCGATGAGTGGAACTCGTCCCGAGCCCCGCCGAGGAGGCTCGGAAGACCCTTCGCGATCTCGCTGATCGGGATCTCGGGTCCCTGAGTGGGCAGGTGCTGGCAGCGTGAGTTTCATGACGAGCGAACTCACCTACGAGGGCACCTTGCGGGAGGTCCAGACCGACCGTGGCCTGCTGAAATACCACGAGGCCGGCGACGGTCCGCCGCTGCTCCTGCTGCACGGCTCCGGGCCGGGTGTCACCGGGTGGCGCAACTACCGTGGTGTGCTCGGGGATTTCGCGGAGCACTTCCGCTGCCTGGTGCTCGAGTTCCCCGGCTTCGGCGTCAGCGACCCCGGCGACGGCAACCCGATGGTCATGGCACTGGCCTCGGTGGGCACCTTCCTCGACGCCATAGGCGTCGAGGGACCGGTGGACATGATCGGCAACTCGATGGGCGGGATCGTCGCGACCAACGTCGCCATCCACCAGCCCGAGCGGGTCAACAAGCTCGTCACCATCGGCGGCATCGGCAAGAACGTCTTCGCGCCGGGCCCCGGCGAGGGAATCAAGCTGCTGATGGAGTTCACCGACAACCCGACCCGCGAGGGCCTGGTCCGCTGGCTGCAGTCGATGGTCTACGACCCGGCCGTGGTCACCGAGCAGCTGATCGAGGAGCGTTGGGCGCTGGCCACCGAGCCGCTGACGCTGGAGATCGCCGCGCGGATGTACAGCAGCAAGGCGTTCGCCGCCAACACGGCCGCCGCGAAGGCGTCCGGGATGACGCCGTACTGGGCCCAGTTCCACAAGATCAAGGCCCCCACCATGCTGACCTGGGGTCGCGACGACCGGGTGAGCCCCGTCGACATGGCGATGCTGCCGATGCGCGACATCCCGAACGCGGAACTGCATGTGTTCCCCAACTGCGGCCACTGGACGATGATCGAGGCACGTGAAGCCTGGGTCTCGGCGGTGCTGGCATTCCTCACACGCAAGGACGGACAGACCGAATGACCAACTGGGACAACTTCGACCAGGTCGTCGACTTCCTCGTCGTCGGCAGTGGCGGTGGCGGCATGTCCGCGGCCATCGCGGCGGCGGACAGCGGACTCGACACGCTGGTGATCGACAAGGGGAAGACCTTCGGCGGTTCGACCGCGATCTCCGGTGGCGGCATCTGGATCCCGAACGCTCCGACGCTGATCCGCAAGGGCGCGCAGGACGATCCGGCTGCGATCCGCCGGTACCTCAAGAATCTCACCGCGGGCGCCGGCGTCACCGACGCGCGGATCGACGCGTACATCGCCGGCGGCCCGAAGCTGATGGAGCTGCTCGACACCAGCCCGCACATGAAGCTGTACTGGGTGAAGGGCTACTCCGACTACCACCCGGAGGACGACGGCGGCAGCGCGCTCGGCCGCACCATCGAGTGCATGCCGTTCGACACCCGCACGCTGAAGGAGGACGAGAAGTTCCAGCGTCCGAACAGCATGAAGGGCCCGCTGGGCCTGTGGGTCACCTCGAAGGACTACCACGACCTCGCGATGGTCAAGCGCACCTGGAAGGGCCGCAAGGCCTCGCTGGTCGCGGCCTGGCGGGTGGCGTCCAACGTGGTGCGGCGTCGGCACATGTCCACCGGCGGTCGCGCGCTGGTGGCCCGGATGCGGATGGTGCTCAAGGACGCCGGCATCCCGCTGTGGCTGAAGACCTCGATGACGGAACTGGTGACCGACGCGAACGGCGTCGTGATCGGTGCGGTCGCCGAGCGCGACGGCAAGACTGTCCGGATCGGCGCGCGCCGCGGCGTGCTGCTGGCCACCGGCGGCTTCGACCACAACCAGCAGATGCGTGATCAGTACCTGCCCGAGTTCGGCCGCGCGAACATCAGCGCCGGCGCCAAGGAGAACGTCGGCGACGGCATCGTGGCCGGCCAGCGGCTCGGCGCCGCAGTCGACCTGATGGACGACGCCTGGTGGATGCCGTCCGTGTTCCATCCGATGGGCGCGGTGATCCCGCTGGTCTCCGAGCGCTGCATCCCGCCGTCGGTGATCGTCAACAGCCAGGGCGAGCGCTTCACCAACGAGTCGTCGCCGTACGTGAACTTCGTGCACGACCAGCTCGACGGCGGTCACGTCCCGGCCTGGTTCATCATGGACACCAAGGCGAAGAACCGTTACCCCTTCGCGCAGGTGCTGCCGAACATGCCGTTCCCGCAGGGCTTCTACGACTCCGGCGTGGTGCACAAGGCCGACACGCTGGCCGAGCTGGCCGCGAAGGTCGGGATCCCCGCGGACAAGTTGGCGGCCACGATCGAGCGGTTCAACGGATTAGCCCGCAGCGGCACGGACGAGGACTTCGGCCGGGGCGAGAGCGCCTACGACCGGTACTACGGCGACCCGACCATGAAGAACCCGAACATGGACGAGATCGTCAAGGGCCCGTTCTACGCGATTCGCTGCGAGGCCGGTGACCTGGGCACCAAGGGCGGGCTCGTCTGCGACGAGAACAGCCGGGTGCTGCGTGCCGACGGCACCGCCATCGCCGGGCTGTTCGCCACCGGCAACACCACCGCCTCGGTGATGGGCAACGAGTACGCAGGCGCGGGCGCCACCATCGGTCCGTCGATGGTCTTCGGATATCTCGCCGCGAGGTACGCCGCCGCGAATACTCTCCCACTGAGCGAGAGCGCACCTGCGACGTCCAGCTGAGGCTGGGACGTTCATCAGCAGGAGGCGGCTCGCCGCCAGATAATCACAAGAGAGCCGAGGAAGTCATGGGTCAGGTTCAGGAACGCATTGCGCAGTACGCAGACGAGATCCGCGCGGAGGGCGCCGAGGGCGACAAGCTCATGCGCCTGTCGGACACGTCCGCCAAGCGGCTGCGTGAGTCCGGCGCCATCAGGATGCTGCAGCCGAAGAAGTACGGCGGCCTCGAGGTGCACCCGCGCGAGTTCGCGGAGACCGTGATGAGCGTCGCCGCAATGGACGGCGCCACCGGGTGGATCAACGGCATCGTCGGCGTGCACCCGTGGGAGATGGCCTTCTCCAGCGAGCAGCTGCAGGAAGACATCTGGGGTCAGGACAACGACACCTGGGTCGCCTCGCCGTACGCGCCGCTGGGCGTCGCGAAGCCGGTCGACGGGGGCTTCGTCCTCAACGGCCGCTGGCAGTTCTCCTCCGGCACCGACCACTGCCAGTGGGTCGTCCTGGGCGCGATGCGCGGTGACGAGAACGGCAAGCCGCTGATGCCGCCGGTCTCGATGCACGTGTACCTGCCCCGCGAGGACTACGAGATCGTCGAGGACTCCTGGGACGTCATCGGTCTCCGCGGCACCGGCTCCAAGGACGTCATCGTCAAGGACGCGTTCATCCCGACGCACCGGACGATCCTGGCCAACGACGTGATGGACGGCACCGCCCAGCGCGAGTCCGGCCGCACCGAGACGCTTTACAAGATGCCGTTCTCCTGCATGTTCCCGCTCGGCATCACCTCGGCGGTGATCGGCATCGCCGAGGGCGCACTGTCCTGCCACATCGAGGCGCAGAAGACCCGTGTCGCGATCACCGGCACCAAGATCAAGGACGACCCGTACGTCCTCTACGCCATCGGTGAGGCTGCCGCCGAGATCGCGGCCTCGCGGGCGGCGCTGCTCGAGACCGTCGACCGGTTCTGGGACATGACCGAGAAGGGCAAGGAGATCGACTTCGAGGCCCGGGCCATCGGTCGTCGTACCCAGACCGCCGCGGCGTGGCGTGCCGTGCGTGCCGTGGACGAGATCTTCGCCCGGTCCGGTGGCAACGCTGCGCACTACAAGTTCCCGATGCAGCGTTTCTTCCGGGACGCGCACGTCGGTATCGCGCATGCGATCCATGTGCCCGGTTCGATCTTCCACTCGTCGGCGCTCACCCAGCTCGGTGGCGAGCCGCAGGGCATCCACCGGTCGATGATCTAGGCCCACTCGACACGTAGAAGGATTGGTAGAGAACATGACTGAAATCCGGTCGCTCGGATACCTCCGCGTCCAGACGACGGACATCCCGCGCTGGCGCGAGCTGGTCGTCGACGGCCTCGGCATGGCCGTCGGGTCGGGTCCTGAGCCGGACGGGCTGTACCTGCGGGTCGACGAGCGTCGCTCGCGGCTGCAGGTGCTGCCCGGCGACGTGGACCGTGTGCTGGCCGTCGGCTGGGAGGTCCGCGACCAGTTCGCGCTCGAGGCCGTGCGCGAGCAGGTCGAGAAGTCGGGCGTCGAGGTCACCGAGCTGACGGAGGAGGAGTCGCTCTACCGGGACGCCGAGCGGGTCATCACCTTCCGTGACCCGTCCGGCACCCAGGTCGAGGTGTTCTTCGGTCCGGTTCTCGACCACAGCCCGGTGGTGACCCCGCACGGCGGGAACTTCGTCACCGGGGCCTGCGGGCTCGGGCACGTGGTGCTGCCGACGCCGGCGGCCACCGAGACCTACGCCTTCTACACCGAGGTGCTCGGGTTCCTGCCGCGCGGCGCGGTCCGCCTCGGCGGTCCCGACGCGCCCCTGCCGGCCCGGCGGGTGCGCTTCCTCGGCGTCAACCAGCGGCACCACAGCCTGGCGATCTGCCCGGCGCCGCCGACCGAGGCCCCCGGCATGGTGCACCTGATGATGGAGGTCGACACGCTCGACGCGGTCGGTCAGGCACTGGACCGGGTCGGCAAGCTCGGCTTCTCGATCTCGTCCACGCTGGGTCGGCACACGAACGACAAGATGGTCTCGTTCTACGTGCGGGCACCGGGTGGCTGGGACCTCGAGTTCGGCACCGAGGGCATGCTCGTCGACGAGRSYYACTACACCGCGGARGAGATCACSGCGGACAGCTACTGGGGCCACGACTGGTCCGGCACCGAGCCGCTGGCCGCGTTCCAGCAGTAGCCATCGCTGTCGGGCTGCCTCCGGGTAGCCCAGCGGCCGTAGCAACCTGATCGCCACCACTGGGCATCAGTCACGTACCGAGTACGTGGCTGGTGCCCAGTTGTCGTTTGCAGGACCGGGTTGTCCGGCCGCGCCCCAGGTTTCACTTCAGCCCCATCGGCCCGCGCATTCTCGTTCTGTTCCCCCCAGAATGGGTGGGTTAGCGGTCACTCTGTCCCCAACTGGTAAGAAGGCCGTCCCGATCCGCTAAGTGCAGATCGCATTTTGCCCCTAATGTTGTCCGCATCACAGAGTGGCGCTGGTTTTTGGTGCCGCTCGCTCCGTGGGCGATGGGGGGACCTCGATCGCCCACGCTGGTCGGCCGAGCCGCCGACCGCCGCATCAGGCTTCCGCATCCGAGGCTGATCGCATCACCGTCTTTCAGTCCGACCAGAGGAGAAGCCGTGACTCTGAGTACAACCGCGCCGGAGGTTCCCGGCACCGATCGCAAGGCCGATCGGCCCAAGTCGCGGGTCTATCCGTGGGTCGTGCTCGTCCTGGCGTTCTCCCTGCTGCTGTCGGACTACATGTCCCGCCAGGTTCTCAGCTCGGTCTTCCCCTACCTGAAGACCGAATGGGCGCTGTCGGATTCGCAACTGGCATCCCTCACCAGTGTGGTGGCGCTGATGGTCGGCCTGCTGACGCTGCCGATCTCGATCCTGGCCGACCGTTGGGGCCGGGTGAAGAGCCTGGTGTTGATGGCGGTGCTGTGGAGCGTGGCGACGCTGCTGTGCGCGATCGCCACCAGTTACGGGCAGATGCTCGGTGCCCGGTTCCTGGTCGGCATCGGCGAGGCCGCCTACGGCAGTGTCGGCATCGCCCTGGTGATGAGTGTCTTCGCGCCGCACATGCGATCGAGCCTCGGCGGCGCGTTCATGGCCGGCGGCTCGTTCGGCTCGGTGGTGGGTGTCGGTCTCGGCGGGTTCGTCGCCGCCCAGTTCGGCTGGCGCTGGTCGTTCATCCTGATGGCGGTGCTCGGCCTGGTCCTGGCCGCCGCCTTCCGGGCCGTCGTCACCGAGGATCGGCTGGACCGGTACTCGACCGACGAGCCGGAGGACGGTGCGGCGTCGCAGCCCGGCTTCCGGGCGCCGTTCCGGAGCCTGTTCAGCAGCACTTCGGTGCTGTGCGCCTACGCGGGCAGTGGCCTGCAGCTGTTCATGTCGTCCACCCTGTTGGCCTGGCTGCCCAGCTTCTTCAACCGCTACTACGACATGGAGCCCGGCCGGGCGGGCGGGACCGCCTCGTTCTTCGTCCTGTTCATGGGGGCCGGCATGGTGCTGTGCGGGATGATCACCGACCGGGTCAGCAGGCACGACGGCGGCCACAAGTGGACCAGCGCGATCGCCTACTGCCTCATCGCGATGACGTCGCTCGGTATCGCCTTCGGCATGGACAACGGTCCGGTCCAGCTCACCCTGTTGGCCGTCGGCGCGTTCTTCTCGGCGGGTAGCTCCGGCCCGGCGACGGCCATGGTCGCCAGCCTGACCCATGCCTCGGTGCGGGCCACCGGCCTCGGTGCGCTGACGCTGGCCAACAGCCTGCTGGGGTTGGCCCTCGGACCCTTCGTCGTCGGGATCCTGGCCGATCGGTTCGGGCTCGCCGCGGGCATGCAGCTCGCCGCGCTGGTCTACGTGCTGGCGCTTGCCGCAATGGTCGTCGGCAAGAGGACCTATCCCGCAGGCCTGCGCAAGCTGGCCGAGCTGTCGGCACGTTCAGCGCACTGAGGTTGGAAGCGGCGTTGACGATGGCGGACGCCAAGCCGCCGACCTTCGTGATGGTCCCGGGACTACGGGGCCACGTGGAGGATCACTGGCAGACCCTGCTGGCCGCGGAGTTGGACGGCGTGGTCACGGTGCCGCCGATCGAGCGGGAGGGTCTGAGCCGGGACGCGCGGGTTGCCGCCCTCGACAAGGTGCTGGCCGGGCTGTCCGGTCCGGTGTTCCTGGTCGCGCACAGCGCCGGTGCGCTGATCGCCGTGCACTGGGCGCAGCAGCACCGTCGGCCGATTCAGGGCGCACTGCTGGTCTGTCCTCCGGACCCGGACGTACCCCTGCCCGCGGGGCACCCGAGTCCGGAGGCGTTGGCGGACAACGGCTGGTTGCCCACGCCGCGTGAGCAGCTGCCCTTCCCCTCCCTGGTTGCGGCCAGTACCAACGATCCGCTCGCGGCGTACGGGCGCGTCGTCGGGATGGCCCGTGACTGGGGTAGCCGGCTGGTGGTGCTGGGCGAGGTGGGTCATCTCAATCCCGCATCCGGGCACGGCCCGCTGCCGCAGGGGCGCGAGCTGCTCGGGAATCTGGTCCGCCACGCCGCGCGGCCGGCCGAGATCCTGGCCGGATCGGTTGGCGCGCCGGGACGGTGAGGCCTTCTCTCCGGCTGCGCCGGCGCATATCGTGAGGAGTCGGGTCCACCTCTGGGAGGAGTCTCGACATGGCCAGTCCGTCCGTATCGGATCCGGCACCCAGGTTCGAGGGGGTGCTGGCGGTCTACGTGAACTGCACGTTGAAGCGGTCGCCGGAGCGCAGCCACACGCAGGGGCTGATCGACCGCAGCGTCGAGTTGATACGCGGCGCCGGGGTGGCGGTGGACCAGATCAGGGCGGTCGACCACGACATCGCGACCGGCGTCTACCCCGACATGACGGAACACGGCTGGCCGAGTGACGAGTGGCCACGGCTCTACGAGCGGATCGTGGCGGCGGACATCCTGGTGCTGGCCGGACCGATCTGGCTGGGAGACAACAGCTCCGTGATGAAGAGGGTGATCGAGCGGCTGTACGGGTGCTCGTCGATCCTCAACGACAAGGGGCAGTACGCCTACTACGGGCGGGTGGGCGGCTGCCTGATCACCGGGAACGAGGACGGCGTCAAGCACTGCGCGATGAACGTGCTCTACAGCCTGCAGCACCTGGGCTACGTGATCCCGCCACAGGCCGACGCCGGCTGGATCGGGGAGGCCGGGCCGGGTCCGTCGTACCTGGACGAGGGATCGGGCGGACCCGACAACGACTTCACCAATCGCAACACGACATTCATGACGTACAACCTGATGCACCTGGCGGCGATGCTCCGCCGGGAGGGCGGTATTCCCGCGTACGGGAACCAGCGCTCACTGTGGGATGCCGGGTGTCACCCGAGCTTCGCCAATCCCGACTACCGCTGACAAGGCGGTGGCCGCGCCCCGTGAGGAGTGCGGCCACCGGGTGTCCGTGAGGTTCTCGGTCAGGCGGGCACGCCGAGCGAGCGGGCCAGCGTCGGCCAGGCCTTGGGCAACTGGTCCACCCAGTAGGCCCAGGCGTGGGTGCCCGTCGCCTCGAAGTCGAACGTCGCAGGAATGCGCAGGTCCTTCAGTTCGGACTGCAGGTTGCGGGTGCAGATGTTCGCCATCGCCTCGATGGATCCGCCCACCACCACCCGCTCGGTGTAGTTGGCGATGTCGGGGGTCTCGTACCGGCCCGGTGCGCCCGACGCCACCGAGACGTAGATGTCCTTGTCGCGCAGCGCTTCCGCGTTGCGTACCGAGTCGTGTTCGGCCCACCGCGGTCCGCCGACCTCGCCCCAGAGGTTCGCCGGGTCGCCGCCGCGCGAGGACACCGTCGCCTGCACGCTGAGGCGTCCCACGTCGTCCTTCGTCGAGTAGCAGCCGCTGAACACCGCAATGCCGCGGTACATCTCGGGGTACCGATGGGCGAGCATCATCGCGCCCTGCGCCCCCATGGAGGCGCCCATCAGTGACTTGACGCCGTTGGTCTTCAGGCGTGCGTCGAGCAACGGCGGCAGTTCCTTGGTGATGAAGGTTTCCCACTTGTGCAGGCCGACGCCCGGATCGATTCTGTCCCAGTCGGTGTACATGCCGGACACGCCGCCGTTGATCATCACGACATTGACGTTCTTGTCCGCGAAGAACTGCGGAGCGCCGCCGATGGTGACCCATCCGCTGGTGTCCTCCCCGGCGTCCACGCCCTCGAGCGCGTAGATCGACGGCCGCGGAACGGAGTTGTCCTTCGGCAGAAGGACTTCCACCCCGATGTCGCGTCGCATCGCCGGCGAGGCCACCGTGAAGCGGACCAGCTGATCGGACTTGTTCTCCTCGCCGACGATCGCCGCGGTGGTGATGTCGTCGCGGAGCGGCGGCAGCGGTGGGTGCTCGTTCTGGAGCGGACCGGGAATCGTCGATCCGGCGCTGACACTGCCCCCGTCGGAACTGCCGAACACGCTGCCGAGGCTGCCGCTCGAACTGCCGCCGCTCCCGGTGTCGGGCGCGGCCGCCGCGGGACCCATCGGCAGCGCGACGAGCGACGCGACCGAGACGCCGAGGATCCCCGTTTGAATGGTGCGGCGCACCGAGCGCCCCGAGACCGAACTCCACATGACAGAACTTCCCCCACGAAAGATCCAAGTTGATTGGCCCGAAGGTACCGTGGCCACCCCGGATACCACGACAAATCCGACGAACTGCGTTTGTGTGACCGGACACGGTCGCGGTTGCCGCCGCCCGGCGCGCGCGGCAGGCTGGAGGCACCGTCGCACCGACAGGGGGCCGCCATGTCCACCTCGTTCAACCACACGATCGTCTACGCGAAGGACCGGGACCGTTCGGCGGCGTTCTTCACCGACCTGTTCGGGCTCCCGGACGCGGTGCCGACCGGGGTGTTCCTCTCGGTGCGCCTCGACAACGACGTCACCCTGGACTTCGACGGTCCGCTCGACGAGGTGCAGTCCCAGCACTACGCCTTCCACGTCAGCGAGGACCAGTTCGACGCCGTCTACGGCCGGATCGTGGAGCGCGGTCTCGAACACTGGGCCGACCCGCGGCGGTCGGTGCGCGGGGAGGTCAACACCCACAACGGGGGCCGCGGCGTCTACTTCGAGGACCCGTCGGGCCACTTCATGGAGATCCTCACCAGGCCGTAGAGCGGCCCGGTGGTGGCCGCAGACGATCGTGGCCGCACCCGGTAGGGGGGGGCGSCCACGATCTGATCCAGGCGGTTCGGGGGGTGCTACTTGCGGTTGAGCAGCTTGCGCATGGCCTCGGCCGCGCCCTTGACCATCCGGTCACGGGGGAAGCCGCTGCGCTTCTCGGCGGCCTCGTAGTTGCCGCCGGCCACCCACACCGGGCCGTCGGCCAGGTGCTCGAGGCCTTCCCGGGCGACGTCCTCGGGCTCGGCGACGAGCATGCCCGGGATGTCGAAGTTCAGGCCCGCGCGCACCATCGCCGGGGTGCGGGTGACGCCGAGGATCAGCTCGACGACATGCACGCCGTGCGGCTCGAGCTCGAGCCACAGGCTCTCCGCGAACACCCGGCTGAACGCCTTAGACGCCGCGTAGATGCTCTGGTGCTCGGAGCCCATGTAACCGGCCAGCGAGCCGAGCAGCATGACGCCGCCGCGACCGCGGTCCTTCATCCTCGCGCCGAAGTGGTGCGAGAGTTCGAGCTGGCGGGTGATGTTCAGGTCGATGACGCCACGGAAACCGTCGAGGTCGCCGGTGACGAACTCGTGACCGTAGCTGTTCGCGCCGGCGTTGAAGATCATCAGGCCGACCTCGACGTCGTCGGTCGCGGCCCGGACCTGATCCATCGCGTCGGCGGCCAGCAGGTCCAGCGACAGTGTGCGGACCTCCACCCCGTGTGCGCGGACCTTCTCCGCGGTCTCCTCGAGCGGGCCCGGCTTGCGGGCGATCAGCACGAGGTTCAGGCCGGCCTGCGCCAGCTCGTCGGCGAAGGCCGCACCGACGCCCTCGGAGCCGCCGGCGATGACGGCCCACGGGCCGTACTGGTTCTTGTCGATCATGTCGGTCCTTTTCGTCAGTGGTCGGCGATCTGGGGGGCGGGCACGGGGTCCTCGTCGGTGACGGTGAGTCGACCCTCGACCGCCGCGGTGTGGATCGACGCGGTCAGCGACTCACACCGCATCACCGGCGCGCCCGGACGGCCTTCCCGGCCTTCCCAGGTGTGGATCTCCCGGCACGCTTGCTGGGCGGCCTCGTTCCACTGCACCGCGGTGTGCTCCCAGCTGTGCTTCTGGACCTGCACACAGGCCCCGCACCGTTCACACGCCAGCGGCTGCATTCTCCCGTGCCTTCTGCTCGAGGTTCGAGTCCACTTCCTTGCGCCAGGACGCGACGGCCTTGGAGGTGTCCATCTCGTGTTCGAACCTTTCCACCATCTCCGGCTGCACGTCGGCGGCGTCCACGTAGAACTGCTCGTACCAGCGGCGCAGCTGGTAGACCGGGCCGTCCTCCTCGCACAGGAGCGGGTTCTCGATGCGGGTCTTGTTCTTCCAGATCTCGATGTCCTGCTCGAAGCCCTTGGCGATGAAGGTGCCGAAGTTGGCGGCCATCTCCGTGGCCGCCTCGCCCTGGAACTTCTCGGACTTCTTGACGATGATGCCGTACATCAGCACGAACTTGTCGGGGCTGACCGGGTAGTGGCAGTTGAGGAGAACGGACTCGACGTTGTGGTCCTCGTACTCGTAGGTCAGGTCGTCGATCATGAACGACGGACCGAAGTACGACGCGTCCGAGTGGCTGCCGACCATCTTGGGGGTGCCGGCGGCGTGCGGGCGGGCGTCCTCGCGGGCGGTGCCGCGCATGAACTGGCTCGCGACCTGGCCCTCGAAGACGTTCTTGAAGTACGTCGGGAACGAGTAGTGCACGTAGAAGAAGTGCGCCATGTCGACGATGTTGTCGACGATCTCGCGGCAGTTGGTGTCGACCTCGGTGGTGTACCAGACCCAGTCGGACCACTCGTCGGACAGCGCGCCCTCGATCCGGGGGATGTACATGTCCTGCTCGCCCGGGGCCTTGCCCTCAGCGTCGTGCCAGACGAACAGCAGGCCGTCCTGCTCGAGGGTGGTCCAGGATCGGGTGCGCGCCAGCGGCGGGACGCGGCGGGCGTAGGGGATGCCGGTGCACTTGCCCTTGCCGCCCCAGCGCCAGTCGTGGAACGGGCAGGCGACGGAACCGTCCTTGATGCTGCCCTGGCTGAGGTCGCCACCCATGTGGCGGCAGTACGAGTCGAGGGCGCTGAGCTTGCCCTCGCTGTCCTCGAAGACCACCAGCTTGCCGCCGAAGGCCTCGACGCCGTGCGGCTTGCCGTCGCGGAAGTCCTTCGCGAGGCCGAGGCAGTGCCAGCCTCGCGCAAACCTGCTCGGTGCGGCGCCGGCGTCGATGACGCGGATCTCATCGTCTGCGGACTGCGTGGTGGTCACGGTTGTTCCATCCCTTCGAGCGATGCCGCCTGGACTGCGGCGAAAGACCATTGGCGATCGTTGTCGGCGACGCTAGTGAGGGCGGTCACGGGGTTTTCGCCCGATCTCACTGGCCGGGACCTCCTGGCCGAGTGCGCCGTTCGGGCGCCCCGGGGTCGCCGATAAGATCTGTTGACATGGACAACGAGGTTCTCGAGGCTGTTCGTGACCTTCTTCCGGGCATCGCGGATGACGCCAGGGCAACGGAAGAAGCCCGGCGGATCCCAGTACAGACCATTCGTGCTCTGACCGACGCCGGCGTGTTCCGAATGTTGCAGCCGGTTCGGTACGGCGGCACCGAGTCCGATCCGGTCCACTTCTTCGAGACGGTCCGCGCGTTGTCCGGCGCCTGCGGGTCCACCGGCTGGGTGGCCTCCGTGCTCAGCGTGCACCCGTGGCATCTCGCGCTCTACCCGGACCGCGCGCAGGCCGAGGTGTGGGGCGAGAACCCGGACACCCTGATCTGTTCGTCGTACGCCCCGCTCGGCACGATGAGGCCGGTCGCCGGAGGGTACGAGGTCTCCGGGGTGTGGCGGTTCTCCTCCGGCGTGGACCATGCGGACTGGGCGTTGCTGGGAGGCGTGCTGGTCGGGGCGAACGGCGAGACTGTCGACTTCACCACCATGTTGGTGCCGCGCGCGGACTACGAGATCCGCGACATCTGGGACACGGTCGGACTCCGGGGCACCGGCAGCAACGAGATCGCGGTCGATTCGGTGTTCGTGCCGGCACACCGGGTGATGCGCAACTTCGAGTTCTCGCAGTTGCGCGGGCCGGGCCAGGAGGTCAACACCGGCCCGCTGTACCGGATCCCGTTCGCGGCGGTGTTCACCACGGCGATCGCCTCGCCGGTGGTCGGGGTGGTGGCCGGCTGCTACGAGACGTACCTGGCGACCATGCGGGACCGGGTGCGACTGAGCCTGGGCGGCGGCCGGTTCGCCGAGACCAGGTACGCGCAGGTGACGGTGGCCCGGGCGGCCTCCGAGATCGACGCCTCGATCCTGCAGATGGACCGCAACATCCGGGCGCTGTACGACGCGGCCGCCGCCGGCGAGGAGATCCCGATGCGGCTGCGGCTGCGGGCGCGGCGCGACCAGGTGCTCGGCACCGAGCGTGCCCTCGACGCCATGGAGAAGCTGTTCAAGACCGCGGGCGGTCAGTCCCTGGACCGGGGCAACCCGATCGAGCGGGCGTGGCGCGACGCCCATGCCGGCGGCGTGCACGTCGCCAACGACACCGAGCGCGCGCTCGAGCTCTACGGGCGAGGCGCGTTCGGACTGCCGGTCGAGGACAACATGGTCTGAGGCCGGGCGCCGCGCGTTCCGGGGCAACATGATCCGCCGGGGGGTTACTCCCCGGCGGCGGGCTCGGTGGCCGGCGCCTCGACCCGCCGCGCGACGTTCTCCTCGGTCGAGGCGCCCGGGGTCCACTCGGCGATCCACGGCCCGGTGCCCTCGCTCTGGTCCAGCACCCCGGCCTCGAGCCAGGTGTAGCGGCCGCCGAGGACCGACGCGGCCAGGGTCCGGTCGACCTCGTCGGTGTTGTCCCACAGCGCCGCGGACAACCGGTCCACCCGCAGTCGGGACTGCTGACAGAACGCGTGCGCGAGCTCGTAGGCCGCCTCGCCGACGTCGGCGGCCTCCTCTCGCCGCTGCATCTCGGCCCGCACGCAGGTGGCGGACATCGCGAACAGTTCGGCGCCGATGTCCACCACCCGGCCGAGGAACTGCTGGTGCTGTTCCATCCCCGCCTGCCAGCGGGCCATCCCGTAGAAGGTGGAGCGGGCCAGCTTGCGTGCGTTTCGCTCGACGAACCGCAGATGTGTTGCGAGCGTGTCGAACTCGCCGTACGAGTTGGGTAGCTGTCCCTTTCCGGAGACCAGGTGCGGCAGCCACTTCGCGTAGAAACCGCTGGCGCCGAGTGCGGCCTTCGCCTTGTGCTGCAGGTCCGACTTCGGGTCCGCGAGGTCGCCCGCCGCGGTCAGGTGCGCGTCGACCGCCTCCCTGGCGACCAGCAGCCGCATGATCTCACTCGAGCCCTCGAAGATCCGGTTGATCCGCAGGTCCCGCAGCAGTTGTTCGACGGGGACCGCGCGTTCGCCGCGCGCGGCCAGCGAGTCCGCCGTCTCGTAGCCGCGCCCGCCGCGGATCTGGACCAGTTCGTCCGCGATCAGGCAACCCATCTCGCTGGCCCACAGCTTGGCCAGCGCCGCCTCGATCCGGATGTCGTTGCGGCCCTCGTCCGCCATCTGACCGGACAGCTCGAGCACCGACTCGAGCGCGTATGTGGTGGCCGCGACGAAGGAGATCTTGGCGGCCACCGCGCCGTGCAGGCCGACCGGCCGACCCCACTGCACCCGCTGCCCGGACCACTCCCGGGCGATCTTCAGCGACCACTTCCCGGCGGCCGCGCACATCGCCGGGATCGCCAGGCGCCCGGCGTTGAGGGTGGTCAACGCGATCTTGAGGCCGTCGCCCTCCCGGCCGATCAGGTTCTCCCGCGGCACCCGCACCTGGTGCAGGCGGGTGACGCCGTTCTCGATGCCCCGCAGGCCCATGAAGGAGTTGCGGCGCTCGACGGTGATACCGGGCGCGTTCGCCTCGACCACGAACGCGGAGATGCCGCCGCGGTGACCCTCGCTGCGCGGCACCCGCGCCATCACCACCAGGAGCTCGGCGACCACGCCGTTGGTGGTCCAGAGCTTGACGCCGTCGAGCAGGTAGGCCTCGCCGTCGGCGGTCGGGGTGGCGGTCGAGGCCATCCGTGCCGGGTCGGAACCGACGTCCGGCTCGGTCAGCAGGAACGCCGAGATCGCACCCCTGGCGCACCGGGGCAGGAACTCTCGCTTCTGGACGTCGGTGCCGGCCAGTTTCAGCGGCTCCGGCACGCCGATCGACTGGTGTGCGGAGATCAGCGCGCCGAGGCTCGGGTGCACGGAGGCCACGAGCATCAGCACCCGGTTGTAGGCCACCTGGGACAGGCCGAGACCGCCGTACTCCGGTGGCACCTTCAGCCCGAAGCAGCCGAGCTCGACGAGGCCGCGGACGTACTCGTCGGGGATGAGGGCCTCCCGTTCGATCACCGAACCGTCAAGGCCCGCACAGTATTCGGTGAGCTCGGCGAGAAAGCGGTCGGTCCGCGCGTCCTCCTCGGGGGCGGGCCGCGGGAACGGGTGCACCAGGTCCAGTCGGAACCTGCCGAGGAACAGCTCCTTGGCGAAGGACGGTTTGTCCCAGCCACTCTCCCGGGCTTCCTCCGCGACCGCGCGGGCCTGTTCTTCCGTGACCTGGACCGGTGCAACCATGATCTGCCTCCTCGACGGGCGATCGGAGAACCTACTGGCGAGTATTCCCTCGGGCCGCGTCACCGACAACCCCCCGTCTCGCCCGGTCGGTCCGGCAGGCCCGGGGGTGCGAGAATCGGCCGGGAGGTAACGATGGCCAGTTCGGCTAGACCGCCGGCGTACACACTGCGCCAGCTGTACGTGTTCGTGGCCGTCGCCGAGACCGGCACCATCCGGGCGGCGGCCGACCGGTTGCACATCTCGCAGTCGGCGGTCTCCCTCGCGGTCACCGAACTCGAACGCGGGCTTCGCGCGCAGCTCTGTGTGCGGCGGCGCGCGCACGGGGTCCAGCTCACCCCGACCGGTGAGCGCGTTGTGATGCGAGCGAAGGCGCTCCTCGAGCAGGCGGGGGACCTCGCGGCCGAGGCTTCCGGGGCCGAGGGCGTGCTGACCGGGCCGCTCGCCATCGGCTGCTACTCCTCGCTGGGTCCGACCCTGCTGCCGCGGCTGCTCTTCGAGTTCAACAAGCTGCACCCCGAGGTCACGGTCGAGTTCGTGGAGGACACCCAGGATCGGCTCGCGCAGCGGATGCTGTCCGGTGAGCTCGACCTCGCGATCGTCTACGACCTGGATCTGCCGCCCGCGCTGCGCCGCGCCCGCATCGACACGCGTCAGCCCACGATCTTGTTGCCCCCCGAGCACCGGCTCGCGGACGAGCCGGTGCTCGAACTCGCGGCGCTGGCCGACGAGCCGATGGTGCTGCTCGACGCGCCACCGAGCTCGTTTCATGCGCTGCACATGTGCAGCCAGGCCGGGTTCACGCCGCAGGTGCGGTTCAGGCCGAAGAACTTCGAGACTGCGCGCGCCCTCGTGGGTCGCGGGCTGGGCTGGACGCTGCTGATCCAACGTCCCCAGCTCGACGTCACCTACGAGGGCCTGCGGGTGGTGGTCCGGCCCGACGTGCACCCGCCCCTGGCCGCCGTGGACATTCTTCTCGTGTGGCCGCAGGATGCGCTGCTGAGCCGGGTGGGCAGGGCCTTCGTCGCCTACGCGGCGGCCGAGGCCGGACCGAATCCTCAGGTTTCCTGAGGATTCACCTCGGGTTCTTGCGCTTTTCACGCGATGTGATCCAGGTCAAGATGTTCTGCGAGCCGCTTTGTCGGCACGCGCGGGTGGCTACGTCCCTGCGCTTCCAGACGTGAAAGGCACCAACTCATGACGGCTACCGTCTCGGCGACTGCGCCGCAGGCACTGCACCAGAGGGCTCGCAAGGCCGCACTGGGCAGCTTCGTCGGCACCGCGATCGAGTGGTACGACTTCTTCATCTACGGCACGGCGGCCGCACTCGTACTCGGCAGCCAGTTCTTCCCCGGAAGTTCGGAACTGGCCGGCACCCTCGCCGCGTTCGCGACCCTCGCCGTGGGATTCCTCGCCCGCCCCATCGGTGGCATCGTGATGGGCCACTTCGGTGACCGCGTCGGCCGCAAGTCGATGCTCGTGATCTCGTTGCTGCTCATGGGTTTCGCGACCGTCGGTATCGGTGTGCTCCCCAACTACGACGCGATCGGTGTGTTCGCCCCGATCCTGCTGGTGACGCTGCGCTTCGTCCAGGGCCTCGGCGTCGGCGGCGAGTGGGGCGGCGCGGTCCTGGTCGCCACGGAGAACGCCCCCGAGGGTCGCAAGGGCCTGTACGGAGCGGCGCCGCAGATCGGTGTCCCGGCCGGCGTCCTCCTGGCCAACCTCGTCTACCTGCCGCTGACCGCGTTCATGAGCGACGAGACGTTCGCCGCGTGGGGCTGGCGGATTCCGTTCCTGCTCAGCGCCGTTCTCGTCCTGGTCGCGATGTGGATCCGACTCGGACTCGAGGAGAGCCACGAGTTCCAGGCGACAAGGGACCGGCCGCAGGAGACCAAGCTGCCGATCGTCGAGGTCCTCACCAAGCACTGGCGGACGGTCCTGCTGGCGGGCGGAACGTTCATCGCCACGAACGGCATTGCGTACGCCTACATGGTCTACGTCCTCAAGTACGGCGAGAAGACCCTCGGCTTCAGCAAGACCACGATGCTGTTCCTGCTGATCGGATCGTGCCCGTTCTGGATGGCCGGCATGGCGTTCAGCGCGTGGAAGTCCGACACCCTCGGACGCCGGAAGGTCTACGTCCGCAGCTCGATCGGGCTGGTGATCGCCGCCGCGGTGTTCTTCCCGCTGATGGACACCGCCGTGCTGCCGATCATGGCGGTCGCGATGATCGGCCTGGGCTTCACGCTCGGCTGCTGCGCCGGCCCGCAGTCCGCGCTGTTCGCGGAGCTGTTCCCCCCGGCGATCCGCTACTCGGGTGCCTCCCTCGGCTACCAGGTCGGTGCCATCCTCGGCGGCGGCCTCGCACCGATCATCGCCACCGCGCTGTACGCGAGCTTCGAGACGTCGCTCGCGATCACCGGCTACTTCGTGCTGATCGCGCTGATCAGCCTCGCCAGCATTCTCGTGCTGAAGGTGCCCGGTACCCGGTCCTCCCGTCCGTCCGAGCAGGAAGGGGTCTGATCATGTCGACCTACTACCAGCCCCCGAAGTACTCGGCGTCGGACTTCGTGTCGATGACGCCCACCGACGAGGCCCTGCCCGTCGTCATCGTCGGCGCCGGACCCGTCGGCATGGCCGCCGCCCTCGGCCTCGCGCAGCGCGGCATCCCCGTCACGATTCTCGAGGCGGCCGATCAGGTCTCGTTCGGCAGCCGCGCCATCTGCATCTCCCGCCACAGCCTCGAGGCCGCGGCGCGGCTCGGCTTCGGGGCCGAGCTCGAGAAGATCGTGCTCCCGTGGGTCGGCGGACGCAGCTTCTACCGCGATCAGCAGGTGCTGCACTTCGAGATGCGCAACGCCGACCACGACGTCCGGCCGCCGATGGTCAACGTCTCGCAGTCGGAGTTCGAGCAGATCATGGTCGACACCCTCGAGGCGAACCCGCTCATCACGCTGCACTGGTCCGCGAGCATCGCGGGCGTGCTGCGCGCCGACGACGAGGTGACCCTCGAGGTCGACACCGCGTTCGGCCGGCGCCACTTGCGCGCCCGCTGGGTCGTGGCCGCCGACGGTGGCCGCAGCCGCCTGCGCGAGCTCGCAGGTATCCGCATGCAGGGCAACAACTATTCGGGACGCTACGTCATCGCCGACATCCACTGGGAGTCGGCACTGCCGGCCGAGCGCATGGTCTGGTTCGACCCGCCGAGCAACCCGGGCTCGACGATCATCATGCACAAGCAGCCCAAGAACATCTGGCGCATCGACTACCAGCTCGACCCGTCGGAGGACGCCGAACTGGAGACCCGGGAAGACCGCATCCGCGACAGGATCACGCGGCATCTGGAGTGGCTTCAGAACGACCTGCCGTGGACACTCGAGTGGCACGGCTTCTACAGTGCTCGCGCGCTGGCGCTGGAGGACTTCACGCACGGCCGCATACTGTTCGCCGGCGACGCGGCGCACCTGGTGCCGATCTTCGGTGTGCGGGGCCTCAACTCGGGCATGGAGGACGCCGAGACCCTCGCATGGCAGTTGGCATCGGTGATCCACGGCAACGCCGGAGAGGAACTGCTGCAGGCGTACTCGGTGGAGCGCCACGACGCGTGGCGGCAGAACATCGCGAACGCCGGCAAGAGCACGCTGATCATGTCGCCCGGCAGCCACGGCTACCAGACGACGCGCGACGCGATCCTGGCGCTGTCGGTGACCCGCCCCGAGTTCAGTCACCTGATCAACCCGCGCCAGTCCAGTGCCACCAATGCGCGGATCTCCCCGCTCACGTGGCCCACCCCGGCCGACGCCGACGGCGTCGCCGCCGGTGACCCGGTCGAGGACCGTCGGGTCCATGTGGCCGACGGCACCGAGTCGTCCCTGAACGTGCTGCGCGGCAACGGCTTCGCGGTACTGGGCGTGCGCGTCGACGCCGCCGCGCTGGCCGCCGCGACCGCGACCCTCGCCGGCGCGCTGGCACCGGAGTCGGTGCGCGCCATCCTGATCGGCTCGGACAACTCCGACGCCTCGGTCGCGGTCGTCCCCGACACCGAGGGTCAGGTCGCCGCCTCTCTGGGTGCCCGCGACGGCGAGGTGTTCGTAATTCGACCCGACGGCGTGCTGCTGTGCCGCGTCGACGGTGTCGGACGCATGGACGACGTCGTCCGTCACCTGAGCCTGGGCAACGCCCCGGCCGGTGCGTCGGCGACGGTCGACAACGGGCCCGCGATCGATCCGGCCGAGTTGCGCCGCGAGAACGTGTGGATGGGCCTGTCCGACGCGCTCGACCAGGTGGGCGAGACCGACCGCGAGGGCTTCCTGGCCCGCCTCGCGCTGGTGCTCGGTTCGCAGGTGGGACAGCGCGAGTTCGAGGAGGCCATCGCGGCCGCCACCGACCCGTTGCTCACCGTCCCGGTCGACGAGAACACGGGTGCTTCCGTCGGTGCCTGAGAAGCTCTACGCGCCCGGGGTCGCACGGCACACGCCGGCGGCCCCGGGCGCGTCTGCGTGGGGTGTCGTGTCGATCGCGCTCCTCGCGGGCGTGCTGGCCGCGAGCCAGGTCGGCAAGGTCATCGTCGCGCTGCCGGCGGTCCGGGGCGACCTGGGCATGAGCCTGACGGCATCGGGGGTCCTGCTGTCGTCGTACACGTTCGTCGGCGCGCTGCTCGGCAGTGCCGCAGGCGGATTCGTCGACCGGTGGGGCCGATGCCGGATGCTGGTGCTGGCCCTGCTGGTACTGGCCGCGGGCGCGATGCTCGGTGCCGTCGCCCCGTCCACCCCGGTGCTGCTGTTCTCCCGGATTCTCGAGGGCCTGGGATTCATGGGGGTCGCGGTGTCGTCGCCCACACTGATCGGCGCGGCCGCCGGCGTGCACCGCCGCCGACTCGCCCTCGGTATGTGGGGGATCTACATGCCGCTCGGCCAGTTCGTCGCGATCGCCGCGGGACCGTCGGTGATCGATGCGATCGGGTGGCGCGGCCTGTGGGCGGTCAACGCGGCTGCGTTGCTGGCGTGCGCGTTGCTGGTCGCCGTTGGGGTTCGGGAGGCGCCGTGCGATCCGTCCGCTGCCGCCGGACCGCGGCCGAAAAGCTCACGCGTGTGGCGTAACTCGACGGCCGTGCTGATCGCGCTGGCCTTCGGCACCTACTCGCTGCAGTACCTTGCCGTGATCGGGTTCCTGCCGACGATGTACGCCGCCGCCGGCCGGGCCGAGTCGACCGCCGCGGCGGCGACCGCGCTTGTGGTGCTGGGCAACATCATCGGAAATGTCAGTGCCGGAATGCTGCTGCAGCGTGGCGTACGGCCGGGCACGCTGATCGCCGTCGCCGCGGCGTCCATGGGCACGGCCGCGATCATGATCTACGCCAGTTGGTCGCCGTTCGCGCTGTCGTACGCAGCTGCGGTGGTGTTCGCGGCGATGGGTGGGCACCTGCCGGCCGCCGTGTTCGCGGCGGTGCCGGGCGCTGCGCCGTCGTCGGGGGAGACCGGGCCTGTCAACGGACTGGTGGTGCAGGCCTCCAACATGGGTTCGATCGTGGGTCCGCCGTTGGTCGCGGCGGTCGCCACCCACGTCGGGGGCTGGTCGGCGAGCCCCCTCGTACTGAGCACGGTTGCGGGCATCTGCCTGATCGCAGGTCTCGCGGTGCGGGCCAGGGAATCTCGCTGACCCGCACCGCGTGCGTCACTACAGGTCCGCGAGGACCTTCTCGATGCTGGTGACGAGCGCGACCGGGGCCTCGAACATTGCGTAGTGCCCGGCGTTGGCGAGCACGTCCAGCTCGCACTGCGGCAGCTGCGCCATCCACGTGGCCTTCATCGTCTCGGCACCGAGTGCGGGATCATGCTCCCCGACAATTGTCTTGACCGGGATGACCGTCTGCGGCAGCTCGTCCGCGAAATCGGCACCCGCCCACGCGCGCAGGTAGGCGCCGAGTGCGGGGCGGGAGGTGAAATCCACCGAGAACTGCGTCATCTGACGCAGCCACGTCGCGGACTGGCGGTTGCCGGTCGTGAAGTCGAGGATTGCGTACCGGTTGCCGTCCTCGTTCTCGGCGCCGCCGAACAGCGCCGCGCTGTCGTCGTCGAACGGCACGCCCGACGCGGGGACGGGGCTGATTCCGATCAGCGCGGTGACCCGGTCGGGGGCGTCGGCGAGTACGCGCAGCGCGGCGGCGCCGCCCATCGAGTGACCGATGAGCGCGAAACGGTCCCAGCCCAGTTCGTCGGCCAGCGCCAGGGCGTCCGCCGAGATCTCCTCGAGCGTGAACTCGCCGGCCTCGTCCACCCGGGCGCCGTAGCCGCGGTAGTCGATCAGCGCGTAGGTGTAAGCACCGGTGTCGATCAGATCGGGCAGCATTCCCCACCCGGTGGCGGTGCCGAACCAGCCGTGCAGTGCGATCACCCGGACCGGTCCGTGGCCGACGAGCTCGTGTGCGATGGTCATTCAACTACTCCTGTCTGCGGCGAATCTGTCTGTAACGGTGTGGTGAACGGGACGGGCCCCGACCCGTCCCTCGTGAGGAGCGGGGCCGGGGCCCGGATGCTCAGGTCCTGCCGAACGAACCGGCGCGGTTACTGGACCTCGTCGAGGTCCACGCCCTTGGTCTCGCGGCTGAAGAGCAGCGCGATCACCGTGATCGACATCGTGACCACCAGGTATCCGACCACCATACCGACGCCGTAGTTGTCGATCAGCCAGACCGCGATGAACGGCGCGGGGGCACCGGCGATGATCGACGAGCCCTGGAACACCAGCGACGAACCGGCGTAGCGGTAGCGGGTCGGGAACAGTTCCGTGATCCAGGCGGCCTCGGGGCCGGCGAGCATGCCGTGGAAGAACGCACCCACGCACACACCCAGCCACAGCATTGGCAGGCTCTCGAGCTGGACCAGCCAGAAGAAAACCGGTGCCCACACCACGAGGATGACCGCGGGGACCAGCATCGCGGTCCGGCGGCCCACCCGGTCGGACCACGCGCCGCCGCCGATCATGCCGACGAACTGGAACAGGGAGGCGAACGTGACGGCCATGATGACGTCGCCACGATGGAAGTCGAAATACGTGGTGGCGTAGGCGATCACGAACACGGTGTAGACGTAGAACGCGATGTTCTCGCCCAGGCGCATGCCGAGGCCGATCAGGACGGCCCGCGGGCGGCGCAGCGCCTCGAGGATGCTGGAACGTTCCTCGGTCTGCGGGGCCCTGGCGGCCTGCTCCTGCGCGGCCTTGAAGACCGGCGACTCCTCCACGCCGCGGCGCACCCAGAAGCCGACGATCAGCAGCGGGATCGCGAACAGGAAGGCGACGCGCCAGCCCCACTGGTCGAACGCGTCGTCGGCGAGGAAGAACGCGAGGACCGAGACGACGACGGTCGCGAGGACCGTGCCCATCGGCGCGCCGGCCTGCGGCCACGACGCCCAGAAGCCGCGCCTCTTCGGTTCGCCGTACTCGCTGACCAGCAGCACCGCGGCACCGAACTCGCCGCCGAGCGCGAAGCCCTGGATCATGCGCAGCACGACGAGAAGGACCGTGGCCCAGATGCCGATCTGGTCGTAGGTCGGCAGCAGGCCGATGGCGGCGGTCGCGGTGCCCAGCAAGATGAACGTCGTGACGAGCATCGGCTTGCGGCCGTACTTGTCGCCGAGATGGCCGAAGACGACGCCGCCCAGCGGGCGTGCGACGAAGCCCAGGCCCTGGGTGGCCAGCGCCAGCAGCAGCTTCGTGATGCCGTCCTCGCCGGGGAAGAACAGCGGGCCGAGGACTGTCGCGGCGAGAATGCCGTAGATGGCGAAGTCATACCACTCGAGCACGGCGCCGGCCATGCTGCCGGTGAGGACGCGCTTGAAGCTGGACTTGGACGGCTGGTCACTCACAGGCGAGCCCGGGGGCACAGCGGGCTCGATGACGGTCGGTGATCCCATGACGGATCCTTTCGGGTGCTGAAGAGGAGGGGAGGTGGGTCAGAGCGCGAGGGTGACCTTTGTGCCACACGCGCGGGAGCAGCAGGTCATCATCGACTTGTTCTGAGCCCGTTCGGTTTTGGTGAGCACCATGTCGCGGTGATCCACCTCGCCGTCGAGGACGGGGGCTTCGCACGATCCGCACAGTCCCTCCTCGCAGTCGCTCTGGATGTCGATGTTCGACGCCCGCAGGGCGTCGAGCACCGTCTGGTCGGCAGCGACCTGGATGGTCAGGCCCGAGTCGCGGAGCTCCACCTCGAAGGAGTGCTCGTTGGCCGGGTCCAGGGTCGCGAGATTTGAGGTGAAGTGCTCGACATGCAGCGAGTCCTCGGGCCAGTGCGCGCAGGCCTCCTCGAGGGCGGACAGCAGGCGTTCGGGCCCGCACGAGTAGATCTGGGTGCCGTCCACCGGCGTCGCGAGCAGGGCCGGGATGTCGAGGCGGTTGCCGGAGGCGCTCGCGTGCACGGTGAGACGGTCGCCGTGGTCGGCGGTCAGCCGGTCGAGCAGTGCCATCGTCGCGACATCGCGTCCGCAGTAATGGATCTCGTAGTCCCGACCGGCGGCCTTCGCGTGGTCGGCCATCGCGGTGATCGGTGTGACGCCGATGCCGCCGGCGATGAACAGGTAACGCTCGGCGTCGGGATCGAGCTTGAAGTGGTTGCGCGGACCGCGCATCCTCAGGGTGTGGCCGGCCTCGAGGGTGCGGTGCACGTAGCGCGAACCGCCGCGGCTCTCGGGCTCCTCGAGGACCGCGATCTCGTACGTGGACAGGTCGTTCGGGTCGCCGCACAGCGAGTACTGCCGGGACAGGTCGCCGAGGTCGACGTCGATGTGCGAACCAGGGGTCCACTTCGGCAGCGCCTTGCCCGACGGATCCGACAGGGTCACGCGCACGACGCCGTCGGCGGCCGGGGTGATCGCGTCGACGGTGACGGTCCGGGAGAGGTTGTTCTTGGACGGTTCGCCGATCTTGACCGGCTGGCGGTTGTCGAGGATCGACGGATCGGTGCGCTCCGGGTTCTTCGCCGGATCCCATTGCACCAGAACGTGGTCCGGTCCACGGAACGAGGTGTTGGGCAGGTAGGTGAACTCCTGGTTCGGCACGATCTCCATGTGCGGCAGACGCTTGGTGAACTCCTCGAGGAAGATCTGCATCTCCATGCGGGCAAGGTTCTTACCCAGGCACTGGTGGCTTCCGTAACCGAAAGTGAGGTGGTCGCTGGAGTTCTCGCGGCGGATGTCGAAGTCGTCGCCGTTGTCGAAGTGCCGTTCGTCGTGGTTCGCGGACGACGTGACGATCAGCAGCTTCGAGCCCTCGGGGATGCCGATCCCGCCGATCGTGGTGTCGGCGGTGACCAGACGGCGCCACGCCGCGACCGAACCAGAATGGCGCAGGCACTCCTCGACGGCGTTGGGGATCAGGCTCGGATCGGCGCAGATCTCCTCCCACACGCCGCGGTTCTCGAGCAGCAGGCGGAAGGCGTTGGCCGACGCATTCGCCGTGGTCTCATGTGCCGCAACGATTCCCGCCATCATCATCGAGTGCAGGTAGGAGTCGGTGACGACGTCCGGCTGCTCCTGCTGCATACGGATGCCGAACGGCATCCAGCCGTGGACAGACGGGTCCTTGCGCATCTTCTCGAGCACCTGGCCGGCGTACTGCCAAAACTTGCCGACCGCCTCGGCGACCGCGACCTGCTCCTCGGGTGCGGGCCGGCCCCATGTGTTGACGGTGTGCGCGATCGAGTACTTGCGCAGCTCGTCCATGTCCTCCTCGGGCACCCCGAGGAAGTGCAGGGCGACGGTGAGGGGGACCTCCCAGAGCATCTCGTCGACCAGGTCGGCGCGGCCGGTCTCGACGAAGCGGTCCACGTACTCGCGGGTGAGGCGTCGCACCATCGGCTCGTGGTGGACGAGTTCCGTGGGCGTGAACGGGTCCATCAGCACCCGCCGGCGCGGCATGTGCGCGGGCTCGTCCTCGTTCACGAGGGTGCGTGACATCGCGTAGTCGTACTTCGCGAGCGTCGCCGTCGCCTCGGCGGAGACCGGGGTGATCTTCTCGAGCGCGATCGACGGCGAGAACAGGATGTTGTCGCGGAACACGGCCTTGACGTCCTCGTACCGGGTGACCACCCAGTAGCCGGTTTCGGGGCTGAAGAACACCGGCTCCTCGTCGCGCGACCAGCGCAGCGACGCGGCGGGGTCCACCTGGTACGGGCCCTCGAACGGGTCGAAGGCGGCGGCATTCGCGGAAACCGGGCACCCCATGTTCTGCAGGGCGGTGTGGTCGATCGGGCACACGCTCATGATTTTGACTTCTCCGAACTGTCTTGTACTGCGAAGTTACTAATAGCGCACATCGTGTATCGGTGAGCGAACTTCGCACAGAGTAAGCGCGGTCACATTCGGGGTCAAGGCGGCCCCGCTCAGCGGCCTGAACGGGCTGGTCCGCGACTCCCTGTGTGCAGGGCGAGGGCGTGCGCGGAAGACGAAGAAGGCCGACGTCCCCAGTGGGGCGCCGGCCTGCGGTCGTGTCGGTTCAGGCGGTCGGGATCAGACGGCCACCAGTACCGCGAGTCGCCGCGCGGTCCGCTGCACGGCCGCGGCGGCCTGGTCGGTGTCGAGGCCGTCGATCGCGACGACGCCCACGCTGCGTTCGAACCCCGCGGTGGCGGCGAGGTCGGCGGGCAGCGCGATTCCGGCCGCGATACCCACCGCGCCGTGTTCGATCTGGCCGCGGGTGAGGCTGAAGCCGTCGGCACGGGCCTGCCGCACGGCGTCCGAGTCGCGGGGCTGTTCGGGCCGCATCGCAAGGATCGCGATTCCCGCGGCGCCCTGGTCGAGGGGATGCCGGCTGCCGACGCGGTAGCCGACCTTCAGCAGGGTGCCCTCGGGTTCGGCGACCATGATGACCACGCAGTCCGCGGCTTCTGCGACGGAGACGAAGGCGGTCGCCCGCGTCTCGTTCGCGAGTGCGCGGAGCAGCGGTGCGGCGTCGCGGGCGAAGTGCGGCTCGAAGCGGGAGGCGAGCACCGCGGCACCCACCCCGAGCCGAATGCGGCCGTCTTCGGCGCGGGTGACGAGTGCATGCGCCTCCAGGGTGGCGACGATCCGATAGCAGATCGCCCGATGCACGTCGAGCTCCTTCGCCAGGTCCGCGACCGAGATTCCGGCGGGCGCCTGGGCGACGATGTCGAGCGCGCGCAGCCCACGATCGAGGGTCTGCAGGGTGCTCATGTTCATCCTGTCGGGGGTTTCGTCCGCGCTCGTTGTCGAGACGGAATTCGAGGGCAAGTCCTGTGTGCAGACAGTAGCCCGGGTGAATAACCCCTTGCGGCACAGTCTGTGCCGCGCGCAGGGCCGGGCCGGTAGGTGACTCGCGGACGCCGGCGCCACCCGGGCGAAACTAGTTCAGAGATATACTAAATTTGTGCGACGGGACGACCTCCCGGACGCCGCACGAGCCGTGCGGGCCGGGGGGCGTGCCGCGATAGGGTGGCCGCGAGAGTGTGGACGGATGACCAGGGGCGAAGTATGACGAGGGACCAGGACGGCGCGACGGAGGCCCGGGAGCCGGCCGAGGCCGCGCCCGGCCCGCTCGACTTCTGGTCGTTCATTGACCTCGCCAACCAGCGGCTGAGCACCGAGTACGGGTCCAGTCACCAGCTTGCGACGCAGGTCCTGCTCACCCTCAATCGCGCCGCGAACGTGGTCACCTACGACCTGGAGTCCTCGGTGCACCGGCCCAGGGGGTTGTCATGGTCCGCGTTCCGGCTGTTGTTCGTGACCTGGCTGGCGGGTCCGATCGAGTCCAAGACCGCGGCCGGCCTCACTGGGATGAGTCGCGCTGCCGTCTCGAACCTGACGAAGTCGCTGGTCGCGAGCGGTCTGCTGGACCGGGCGCCGGACGAGCGGGACGGTCGATCGGTGCAGCTGTCCCTCACCGACAAGGGCCGGCGCGAGATGGCCGAGACCTACCGGGAGCACAACGAGCGCGAGTACGCGTGGGCGAGCGTGCTCACCGAGGCTGAGCAGCACATTCTCGTGATGCTGCTGGACAAGTTGATCACCAACCGCAGCCAGTTCGACGTCCGCGGACGGAACTGACGCTTCCCGGCCCGGCGCCCGCGTCCGGTCGTCTTCCGAAAACTGGATCGGTCCGATGGTTGCGCCCATGCCGGCGAATTAGTTAATCTGTTTACTAACTTCGGTGGGAATCTGCGAGCGTCGCTCGCCCTGAGACCGGCGGGCACCGCTCGCGTCGCGGCTCCGCCGACGTGACGACCACCCACCTCGGTTCGACCGGGGAACGACGACACAGGAGGCCGGCCATGGCGTTCTATCGGCAGCTCGGCAATGTTCCGCCGAAGCGTCACACCCAGCACCGGGACGACGCAGGAGCCCTCTACTTCGAGGAGCTGATGGGGGAGGAGGGCTTCTCCTCGGACTCCTCGCTGCTTTACCACCGCGAGATTCCGTCGGCCATCGTCGACGCGACGGTGTGGGAACTGCGGGACCAGAGCACCACCCCGAACCACCCGCTCAAGCCGCGTCACCTCAAGCTCCACGACCTCTTCCCCGAGGAGACCTGGGCCGAGACCGATGTCGTGACCGGTCGCCGGCTGATCCTCGGCAACGCGGACGTGCGCCTGTCGTACGTGGTCGCGGCGAAGGAGTCGCCGCTCTACCGCAACTCGATCGGCGACGAGATGGTCTACGTCGAATCCGGTGAGGCGACCGTCGAGACCGTCTTCGGCGTGCTCGAGGCCCGCGAGGGTGACTACGTCCTGATCCCGCGGGCCACCACCCACCGGTGGATCCCCAAGGGCGAGAAGGCCCTGCGTGCCTACGCCATCGAGGCGAACAGCCACATCGTGCCGCCCAAGCGGTACCTCTCCCGGTTCGGTCAGCTGCTCGAGAACGCGCCGTTCTGCGAGCGTGACCTGCACGGCCCCGCGGCGCCCCTGCTGGCCGAGGGCAGCGACGTGGAGGTCCTGGTCAAGCACCGCACCTCCCGGGGCATCGTCGGCACCCGGATGGTCTACCCGACGCACCCGTTCGACGTCGTCGGCTGGGACGGCTGCCTGTACCCGTACACGTTCAACATCTCCGACTACGAGCCCATCACCGGTCGCGTGCACCAGCCGCCGCCGGCGCATCAGGCGTTCGAGGGCGACAACTTCGTCATCTGCAACTTCGTGCCGCGCAAGGTCGACTACCACCCGCTGTCGATCCCGGTGCCGTACTACCACTCCAACGTGGACTCCGACGAGATCATGTTCTACGTCGGCGGCGACTACGAGGCCCGCAAGGGCTCGGGCATCGGCCAGGGCTCGATCTCGATCCACCCGGGCGGTCACGCGCACGGCCCGCAGCCGGGCGCGTACGAGCGCAGCATCGGCGTCGAGTTCTTCGACGAGCTTGCGGTCATGGTCGACACCTTCCGTCCGCTCGAACTGGGGGAGGGCGCGCTGGCCTGCGAGGACGACGCCTACGCGTGGTCCTGGTCAGGACGGGGGCCCGGCAAGTGACCATTTCTCCTCTGCTGAAGGGCCTGTGTGACGACGCGGCGCTGTTTCCCCCCGGGAATGCGCCGATGGACGCCGCGGTGCCCGCGCACCTCGCCCACCTGTGCAGTGACCACGCTGCGTTGGTGGGGCCGTTCGTGTTTCCGGCGCCGCGGCTGGATGAGCTGCCCGCGATCGTCGCGTCGCAGGCCGGCGAGCTCGAGCTGAGCCTGACCGTGCCCGGCGGCACCGACGCCGTTCCGGCGGCGCTCGAGAAGCTGCGCGCCATCGACGGCGCGACGCTGGTCGCCATGGAGATCGCCGTGCCGGAGGGGCAGGCCACGGCGGACCTGTTCGCTGCGCTCGACGAGATCGCCACGGCAGCAACGGGTGTGGACCTCTTTGTCGAGGTGCCGCGGGACGACCGTCGGGCCGAAATTCTTGCCGGCCTGGTCGGCACGCCGTACGCGGCGAAGTTCCGCACCGGCGGCGTCGTCTCCGCCGCCTACCCGGACGAGGCTGAACTGGCCGCCGCCATCTCGGCCGTCGCCGGATCGGGCGTGCGGTTCAAGGCGACCGCCGGACTGCACCACGCGGTCCGGAACACGGACCCGGACACGGGATTCGAGCAGCACGGTTTCCTCAACGTCATGCTGGCCACCCATCGGGCCGCCGTCGGGGTGGGTGTCGAGGAGATCGCCGCGACGCTCGCCGACAGGGACGGGGCCCGCCTGGCCGCCGAACTGGCGGCCCTGCCCGCCGAGGCGGTGGACACGCTGCGCGCGTGCTTCCTGTCAATCGGCACCTGCAGCATCGGCGACCCGCTGACCGAACTGGTCGACCTCGGGCTGGTGCCCGCCACTGTTTCCACGACCCTCGACGAAGGATCCATCGCATGACAGTCATCTCGATCTCCGACGAATCGCTCTTCGGCGTCGCAAACCTGCCGTACGGCGTGTTCTCGACGGCGGATTCCGGCCCACGGGTGGGTGTCCGGGTGGGCGACAGCGTCGTCGACCTCGCGAGGGCCCTCGGCGACGACGTGTTCGCGCAGCCGACCCTCAACGCCTTCATGGCCCAGGGCCGCGAGCGCTGGGTCGCGGTCCGCGCGCAGATCACCGAACTGGTGGCCGGCGAGATCGCCGACGATGCGGTCTTCGGGATCGGCGACGTCACGATGCACCTGCCGATCGCGGTCGCCGACTACGTCGACTTCTACGCGTCGGAGAACCACGCGACCAATCTCGGCAAGCTGTTCCGCCCGGATTCGGCTGCACTGATGCCGAACTGGAAGCACCTGCCGGTCGGCTACCACGGCCGCTCCAGCACCGTCATCGTCTCCGGCACCGACATCGTGCGGCCGTGCGGTCAGCGCAAGGCTCCCGCCGATGCCGCGCCGTCGTTCGGTCCGTCGATCCGCCTCGACATCGAGGCCGAGATGGGCTTCATCGTCGGTGTGGGTTCGCCGCTGGGTTCCTCGATCACCCCGGACCAGTTCGCCGAGCACTGCTTCGGCGCCGTGATCCTCAACGACTGGACGGCCCGCGACATCCAGGTGTGGGAGTACGTCCCGCTGGGCCCGAACCTGGGCAAGAGCTTCGCGACGTCCATCTCCCCGTGGGTCGTTCCGCTGCTGGCGCTCGAGGCCGCCCGCGTCGACACCCCGGTCCAGGATCCGACGCCGCTGCCGTACCTGCAGGGCGATGAGAAGTGGGGCCTGGACATCGATCTCGAGGTCGAGTGGAACGGCGACGTCGTGTCCCGTCCGCCCTACGCCCAGATGTACTGGTCGCCCGCGCAGATGCTGGCGCACACCACCGTTAACGGTGCCGCCGCCAGCACGGGCGACCTGTTCGGGTCCGGCACCATCTCGGGTCCGGAGAAGGATCAGCGAGGCGCGTTCATCGAACTGACCTGGGGCGGGGCCGAACCCGTCGCCGTCGGTGACGAGCAGCGCACCTTCCTCGAGGACGGGGACGAGGTCTCGATCTCCGCGACCGCCCCCGGCGCCGACGGCTCCCGCATCGGTTTCGGCGAGGTCCGAGCCCGAATCCTCCCGGCCGTGACGGACGGTGCCCGATGAGCAAGGTCTACGCGAGCGCGGCCGAGGCCGTCGCGGACGTTCAGGACGGTGCCTCGCTGGCCGTCGGCGGGTTCGGCCTGTGCGGAATCCCGAACGCGCTGATCGACGGGCTCGCCGAGCGTGGTGTGTCCGGGCTCGAGGTGTTCTCCAACAACTGTGGCGTCGACGACTTCGGTCTGGGAATTCTCTTGTCCGCGCGTCAGATCCGCCGGGTGACGGCGTCGTACGTCGGCGAGAACAAGGAGTTCGCCCGTCAGTACCTCTCCGGTGAGCTGGAGGTGGAGTTGACGCCGCAGGGCACGCTCGCCGAGCGGCTGCGGGCCGGCGGCGCGGGGATCCCCGCGTTCTTCACCCCGGCCGGCGTCGGCACCCCGGTGTCCGAGGGCGGGCTGCCGTGGCGTTACCACGCCGACGGTTCGGTCGCGATCGCGTCGCCGGCGAAGGAGACGCGGGAGTTCGGCGGCAAGACCTTCGTGCTCGAGGAGTCGATCGTCGCGGACTACGCGCTGGTGCACGCCGAGATCGGCGACACCGAGGGCAATCTGGTGTTCAACAAGACCGCGATGAACTTCAACCCGCTGGCCGCGATGGCCGGCCGGGTCACCATCGCCCAGGTCGAGAGGCTGGTCGAGCCGGGTGAACTCGATCCCGCGCAGGTGCACCTGCCGGGTGTGTTCGTCCAGCGCGTGGTGCAGACGGGTCTGCAGGACAAGCGAATCGAGAAGCGGACGGTGTCGGCATGAGCTGGTCACGGGAGCAGATGGCCGCGCGCGCCGCGGCCGAGATGATCGACGGCGAGTACGTGAACCTGGGGATCGGGCTGCCGACCCTGGTCCCCAACTACCTCCCCGACGGTGTGAAGGTGGTTCTGCACTCGGAGAACGGGATCCTCGGCACCGGTCCGTACCCGGCGGAGGACAAGGTCGACCCGGACCTGATCAACGCGGGCAAGGAGACCGTCACGGTGAATCCCGGTGCGGCGTTCTTCGATTCGGCGTTGTCGTTCGGGATGATTCGCGGTGGGCACATCGACACCGCGGTTCTCGGGGGCATGCAGGTCTCGCGGAACGGCGACCTCGCCAACTGGATGGTGCCGGGCAAGATGGTCAAGGGCATGGGCGGCGCGATGGACCTGGTGCACGGTGCCCGGAGGGTCATCGTGGTCATGGAACACACCGACCGGGACGGCGGCGCCAAGATCGTGGACGAGTGCACGTTGCCGTTGACCGGCAAGGGCGTGGTGCAGCGGATCATCACGAATCTGGCCGTGATCGACGTCGAGGGCGAGAAACTGGTGCTGCGTGAGCTCGCGCCCGGCGTGACGGTCGAGCAGGTGCAGGAATCGACCGGCGCCGAGTTGGTCGTCGAACGGACAGTCTGAACCGGACGGCCACGGCCCCGTCCGACCTCTCGGTCGGGCGGGGCCGTCGTCGTGTTCCGCTCAGGTGGTCAGCGTGCCATGTGCTGCGCCGCGCGGTAGGAGAACACCATCGCGGTGCCCAGCGGGACGCCGGGGCCGGGGTAGAAGGCGCCGCTGAGCGAGGCGCTGGTGTTGCCGGCCGCGTAGAGGCCCTCGACGACGGTGCCGTCGGCGCGCAGCACCCGGGCGTCGACGTCGGTGACCAGGCCACCCTTGGTGCCGAGGTCGCTGAGCACGATCCGCGCCGCGTAGAACGGGCCGTTCTCGATCGCCGTCAGGGCCGCATTCGGGCCGCCGTTGGGCGGGCAGAAGAACGCGTCGTAGGGGTCCTCGCCGCGGTGGAACTGCTCGTCGACGCCGGTCTTGGCGAAGCCGTTGAACTGCTCGACGCTGGCGCGCAGCGCGTCCGCGGGCAGCCCCGTCTTGGCGGCGAGTTCCTCGAGGGTGTCCGCCTGCACCCAGGTGCCGGCCTCGAGGTGCGTCGCGGGCGCGGTGTTCGGGATGCTGATGCCGGGAAGCCCGCCACCCTCGCGCGAGTCGAAGATCATCCACGACGGGACGGCATCGCCGGTGGTGTTGCGTGCGTGCATGGCCCGGCCGAACTGGTCGTAGGGCAGCGACTCGTTCAGGTAGCGCTCGCCGGTCGCGTCGACCACGATGCCGCCGCGGATGCCGACCAGGAACGCGGCCGAGCCGTCCGGCTGCTCGACGCCGGGGCAGAACCAGGCCTGGTCCAGCAGCGCGGTGGCGCCGCCGGCCGCGACGCCGGCCGCGATCGCCTCGCCGGTGTTGGCGCCGAACGGACCCATGCTCCAGGCCGCCTTGCCGGGGGTGCCGGACTGCTCGCGCACCTCGGCGTTGCCCTCGATGCCGCCGGCGGCCATCAGCACGCCGTGGCTGCCGCCGATGCGCAGCTTCTCGCCGTTGCTCTCCGCCTCGACGCCGACCACGCGACCGTCCTCGACGACGAGGCCGGTGACCCGGACACCGGTGCGCAGCACGGCGTTCCCGGTGCCCACCACGGCGGCGAGCAGGCGTCCGATCAGGGCCCGTCCACCGATCATCGGGCCGGGTGCGTGGCCCTGCCCGGTGCGGTCCTGGTCCAGCTCGGGACGCACCTGGTCGGCGAGGTCGCCGATGGTGGCCGGGTCGAGGTCGAGCGGGTTGATCGAGCGGCCGGTGTCCATCCGGCCGTCGGCCTTGTAGTAGTCGGGAAAGGCCCGGAACTCGAACTCGATGTTCGGGTCCTGCTCGAGCAGCGCGACGACGGCGGGGGCGGTGTCGACGTAGGCGTCCTGCCGCGCCGCCTCGGCGTCGCCGAGCAGGGAACGGAGGTAGGTGCGGGCGTTCTCGGTGGAGTCGGGCAGGGACGCGCGCTCCTGGACCTGAGTGCCCGGCAGCCAGATGGAGGCGCCGGAGTACGAGGAGGTGCCGCCGTACAGGTCGGTCTTCTCCAGCACCACGGTGCGCAGCCCCTGTGACGCCGCTGCGTATGCACCGGTCAGGGCGCCGCCGCCGGACCCCACCACCACCACGTCGAACTCGTCGGTCCAAGCCTGCATTGGATTTTCCCTCCATCGTGCCGGTCGACGCACTGGGCAGTGTCGACTCACCAGCAAAAGGCAATCGCAGGAGGGTGCCCGGCGGGACCCGTATTCCCACTGAGCGGAACCCGGGGTCGTGCATGCTCTACAGATGTAAGGATTGACCGGCGTATGTGAAGTGTGAACAGAAGGTGGGGATCATGCCGAGGCTTTCGGAAGCGCGGGACGCGGCCGAACCGAGTTCGGTGGAACAGGTGGCCCGGCACGGCCGGATCCTGGACGCGGCCGCGCAGCTTGCAGCGGAGAAGGACCTCGAGCGGGTCCAGATGCACGAGGTGGCGAAGCTGGCGGGGGTCGCGATCGGCACCCTCTACCGGTACTTCCCGTCGAAGACGCACCTGTTCGTCGCGGTGATGGTGGACCAGATCGACCAGATGGCAGACGGCTTCGCGCGGCGACCGCGGACCTTCGCGTCGCCGGCCGACGGGGTGTACGACCTGCTGCTGCGGGCGAACCGTGCGCTGATGCGCCGTCCCAAGCTGGCGACCGCGATGATCCAGTCGACGGCGAGCTCGAACGCGGCGACCATTCCGGACGTAGCCAAGATCGACCGGCACTTCGAGGCGATGCTGCTCCGGTCTGCGGGGATCGTGGAGCCGACCGTCCGGGACACCACCGTCATCCGGTTGATGGTCGCCCTGTGGTTCGGCCTGATCCAGTCGGGGCTGAACGGTCGGGCGTCGATCCCGGACACCGAGTCGGACCTGCGCACGGCCTGCGACCTGCTGCTGGTGGACCTGTCCAGCTCGCCCGGGCGCGGCTGACCACCCGCACTTTCCCGTCCACGACCCCGGTCGCCGCKCGCGGCACCGGGGTCGCGTCGTGTCCGGGGTACTCGAGGCTTCGCCGCGACGGGCGTGCGGACCAGCCATTGCCACCGAATGGTAAATAGAATACATTTCAAAAATGAGCTCGAACTGCGCCGCGGTCGAGCCCCGGTCCCGGCGCCGTGCGTCGGCATCTGAGCAAGGGGAACTGTCATGAGCAATGTCGTCATCGTCGAGGSCGCCCGGACGCCGATCGGCCGTCGCCGCGGCGCCCTGGCCGGCCTGCACCCCACCGAACTGCTCGGTGCCGCCCAGCGCGGCGTCCTCGAGCGCGCCGGGGTGGCCCCGGAGCAGATCGGCCAGATCATCGGCGGCGCCGTCACCCAGGTCGGCGAGCAGTCCAACAACGTCGCGCGAAACGCCTGGCTGCACGCGGGACTGCCGTACACCACCGCAGCGACCACGATCGACTGCGCGTGCGGCTCCTCGCAGCAGGCCGTGCACCTGGTCGCCGGCCTCATCGCCTCGGGCCAGATCGACGCCGGCATCGGCTGCGGCGTGGAGTCGATGAGCCGCGTGTTCCTCGGGCAGGCGCTGGCGCCGGGCACCGGCCTGCCCTACCCGGCCGACTGGAACATCGACCTGGGTGACCAGTTCACGTCCGTCGAGCGGATCGCGATCAACCGCGGCATCAAGCGTGGCGACGTCGACGCACTCGGGCTCGAGTCCCAGCGGCGGGCCGCCCAGGCCTGGGCCGAGGGGCGCTTCGACCGCGAGATCGTGCCGGTGCAGGCGCCCGTCGTCGACAAGGAGGGCACCCCGTCCGGCGAGATCGTCACCGTCACCCGCGACGGCGGCCTGCGCGAGACCACCGCCGAGGCCCTGTCCGCGCTCAAGCCGGTCGTCGAGGGCGGCGTCCACACCGCGGGCAACTCCTCGCAGATCAGCGACGGCGCGGCGGCGGTGCTGCTGATGAGCGAGGAGAAGGCCGCGGAGCTGGGCCTGCGTCCCCGCGCCCGGATCGTCAGCTCGGGCATGGTCGGATCCGACCCGTACTACCACCTCGACGGCCCGATCGACGCCACCCGGCACGTGCTGGCCAAGGCCGGCATGACCCTCGGCGACATCGACCGCGTCGAGATCAACGAGGCCTTCGCGGCGGTCGTGCTGTCCTGGGCCCAGGTGCTCGAGGCCGACATGAGCAAGGTCAACGTCAACGGCGGCGCCATCGCGCTCGGCCACCCCGTCGGCTCCACCGGCGCCCGGCTGATCACCTCCGCGCTGCACGAGCTCGAGCGGTCGGACACCTCCACCGCGCTGATCACGATGTGTGCCGGCGGCGCCCTGTCGACCGCCACCGTCATCGAACGCATCTGACCGGAGAGTCCGGCCGGCCCCTTGGGGTGGGCCATGCTCGCCGAGATCTATAGAATTTCTTCTACTTTTTGAGGACTGTCGATGACCATTGGACTGAGCGACGAAGACCGCGACCTCCGCGACTCGGTGCGGGGCTGGGCCGCGCGCCACGCCACGCCCGCCGTCGTCCGGGACGCCGTCGAGGCCAAGCGCGAGGAGCGTCCCGGGTACTGGGCGGCGCTCGCGGAGCAGGGGCTGCTCGGGCTGCACCTGCCGGAGGAGGTCGGCGGCGCCGGCTACGGGCTGGTCGAGCTCGCCGTGGTCGTCGAGGAACTCGGACGCTCGATGGTCCCCGGCCCGTTCCTGCCCACCGTGCTGGTCTGCGCGGTGCTCGCCGACGCCGGCCGCACCGGCGAGCTCGCCGGCCTGGCGGACGGCTCCACGCTGGGCGCGGTCGCGCTGCAGCCGGGGACGCTGCGCCTGGTTCGCGACGGCGGCAGTGTCCGGCTGACCGGCACCTCCAGCCAGGTGCTCGGCGGCCACGTCGGCGACCTCCTGCTCGTGGCGGCCCGTGACGGCGACGCCACCGCCTGGGTGCTGCTGCGCCGGGACCGGGTCGAGCTCGCCGACCTGCCCAGCTACGACGTGGTCCGTCGCAACTCGGAGTTCACCGTCGACGGCCTCGAGCTCGCTGCCGACGAACTGCTCGCGGTGGAGCCGCAGCGGGTGCTGGACCTGGCCGCGACGCTGTTCGCCGCCGAGGCGTCCGGCCTCGCGGACTGGGCGGTCACCACCGCCGCGGAGTACGCGAAGGTGCGTCAGCAGTTCGGGCGGCCGATCGGGCAGTTCCAGGGCGTCAAGCACAAGGTCGCGCGGATGCTCACCCTGGCCGAGCAGGCCCGGGTCTGCGCGTGGGACGCGGCGCGGGCGATGACCCCCGGCGACGGTGCTGCCACCTCGGGCGGAGCCTCGGGCAGTGTCACCGCGGACGAGGCCTCCCTCGCGGCGGCCGTGGCCGGCGCCACCGCGGTCGAGGCCGGCTTCTCGGTCACCCGGGACTGCATCCAGGTGCTCGGCGGCATCGGCTACACCTGGGAGCACGACGCGCACCTGTACCTGCGCCGCGCCCAGTCGCTGCGCATCCTGCTCGGCTCCACCGCGAGCTGGCGTCGCCGCGTCGCCCAGCTGACCGTCGACGGGACCCGTCGGGTGCTCAGCGTCGAACTACCGCCGGAGGCCGAGCAGGTGCGCACCGACGTGCGCGCCGAGCTGGCCGCCGCGGTCGAGCTCTCCGGTACCGAGCGCACCGCGTACCTGGCCGAGAAGGGCTACACCGCACCGCACTTCGCGGCGCCCTGGGGCAAGGGCGCCGACGCGGTCAGCCAGCTGGTGCTCGCCGAGGAACTGCGCGCGGCGGAGCTCGAACCGCACGACATGATCATCGGCAACTGGGTCGTCCCGACCCTGATCGCGCACGGCAACGCCGAGCAGTTGGCGCGCTTCGTGCCGCCGTCGCTGCGCGGCGACATCGTCTGGTGCCAGCTGTTCTCCGAGCCCGGCGCCGGCTCCGACCTGGCCGGCCTGTCCACCAAGGCCACCAAGGTCGACGGCGGCTGGAAGCTGCAGGGCCAGAAGGTCTGGACGTCGATGGCCCGCGACGCGCACTGGGGCATCTGCCTCGCGCGCACCGACGCCGACGTGCCCAAGCACAAGGGCCTGTCGTACTTCCTGATCGACATGCGGAACACCGAGGGCCTCGACATCCGGCCGCTGCGCGAGATCACCGGCGAGGCGCTGTTCAACGAGGTGTTCTTCGACGACGTCTTCGTCCCGGACGAGTTGCTGGTCGGCGGGCCGGGCGACGGCTGGAAGCTGGCCCGCACCACCCTGGCCAACGAGCGGGTCTCGCTCTCGAACGACTCGTCCCTCGGCTCCGGCGGTGAGGCGCTGCTCGACCTCGTAGACACGCTGCCCGGCGGCATCGACGACGAGCAGCTCACCGTCCTCGGAAAGGTGCTGTGCGACGCGCAGTCCGGCGGGCTGCTGGGCCTGCGCACCACCCTGCGTTCGCTCACCGGCGCCCAGCCGGGCGCGGAGTCCTCGGTGGCCAAGCTGATCGGCGTCGAGCACCTGCAGCAGGTGTGGGACGTCGCGATGGAGTGGGCGGGGCCGTCCTCGCTGCTCGGCGACCAGCACCGGATGTCGGCGACCCAGATGTTCCTCAATTCCCAGTGCATGTCCATCGCAGGTGGTACCACCAATGTTCAGCTGAACATCATCGGCGAGCGGATCCTCGGGCTCCCGCGTGACCCCGAGCCCGGAAAGTGAGTTCTACTGTGTCGGATCAAATGCGGGCCAACCGAACCTTCGTCGTCGGCGTCGGCATGACCAAGTTCGAGAAGATCGAGTCTCGTGACTGGCAGTACCCGGACATGGTGTCCGAGGCCGTGGGTGCCGCGCTCGCCGACGCCGGCGTCTCGTACGACCAGGTGCAGCGCGCCGCGGTCGGCTACGTCTTCCAGCCGTCGGCCGCCGGCCAGCGCGCGCTGTACGAGACGGGCCTGACCGGCATCCCGATCGTCAACGTCAACAACAACTGCGCCACCGGCTCGTCGGCGCTGATGATGGCCCGCGAGTGGGTGCAGGGCGGCATCGTCGACGTCGCGCTCGCGGTGGGCTTCGAGCAGATGACCAAGACGGCTCTCACCGGAACCGGTGAGGTGCCCAAGGTCTCCACGCTCGACGACCACCTCGAGGTCATGACCGCCAAGCACGAGTGGGGTCGCGGCCCGATGACGGCGCAGCTGTTCGGCAACGCGGCGCTCGAGCACATGGAGCGCTACGGCACCACCGTCGAGCAGATCGCGTCCGTCGCGGTGAAGAACCACAAGCACTCGGTGAACAACCCGTATGCGCAGTTCCGTGACGAGTACACGCTGGCGCAGGTGTTGGACGACAAGATGATCCACGCCCCGCTCACCCGCTCGCAGTGCTCGCCCACCTCGGACGGCGCGGGCGCCGCGATCGTGGTCAGCGAACGTTTCGTGCGCGAGCACGGCCTCGAGGACCAGGCGATCGAGATCGTCGCCCAGGCGCTCACCACCGACACCGCGGAGGCGTTCGCGGAGCGGTCGATGATCGACGTGGTCGGGGCCCCGATGACGCGGGCCGCGGCCGAGCAGGTGTTCGCCGAGTCCGGCCTCACCATCGAGGACGTCGACGTCATCGAACTGCACGACTGCTTTGCGATCAACGAAATCATCACGTACGAGGGCCTCGGCCTGTGCGGCGCGGGCGAGGGCGGCAAGCTCGTCGAGTCCGGCGCCACCACGTACGGCGGCCAGTGGGTCGTCAACCCGTCCGGCGGGCTGATCTCGAAGGGGCATCCGCTCGGCGCCACCGGCCTGGCGCAGTGTGCCGAGCTGACCTGGCAGCTGCGCGGCCAGGCCGACGCCCGCCAGGTCGACGGCGCCCGCGTGGGTCTGCAACACAACCTCGGCCTCGGTGGCGCGTGCGTGGTCACGCTGTACCGGGCCGGCACCATCTCGAAGGAGTCTCAGTAAGCATGCCGATCGATGTGGCGGCCGCACTGGCCGCCGAACCCACTGTCCGCGAGGCCAACTGGACCGAGCGCGACGTGTTGCTCTACCACCTGGGCCTGGGTGCCGGTGTGAACTCGCTGGATCCGGCCGAGCTCGGCTGGGTCTACGAGAAGGGCCTGCGGGTGCTGCCGACGTTCGCGATGGTCGCCGGCCAGGGCGTCTCGGCCGGCAACCTGAAGCCTGCCGGGATGAACATGCCGGGCATCGACATCGACCTGCGCAAGATCCTGCACGCCGGGCAGTCGCTGACCGTGCACGCCCCGATCCCCGCGAACGGCGCGGCCCGGGTCTCGTCCCGGGTGGCGAACGTGTGGGACAAGGGCAAGGCCGCGATGATCGTGCTCGAACAGGCCGCCGCCGACCTCGACGGAAACCCGTTGTGGACCACCGAGATGCAGATCTGGGCCCGCGGCGAGGGCGGTTTCGGCGGCGACGCCGGACCCGAGGCCTCCGCGGCCGTACCCGAGCGTGCGCCCGACGCGGTGCTGGTGTCGGCGACCAGCCCGCAGCAGGCGCTGGTGTACCGGCTCAGCGGCGACATGAACCCGCTGCACGCGGACCCCGCGTTCGCGAAGATGGCCGGCTTCGAGCAGCCGATCCTGCACGGGCTCGCGTCGTTCGGCATCGTCTGCAAGGCGGTCGTGGACGGGCTGCTCGACGGCGACCCGTCGCGGGTGCGCAGCCTGTCGGTGCGCTTCGCGGGGTCGGTGTACCCGGGCGAGACGATCGAGACCTCTGTCTGGCGGGAGGGGGACAGCCTGACCCTGCTCGCGACCTGTCCGGAACGGGACGGCTCGACCGTGCTGACCCACGCAACCATGGAGGTTCGGTCTTGAACGTCGGAGAGCACCCCACCGCCCAGACCCACGCACACGGGACGGTGCTGACGTCGGCGCCGCAGGACGCGCCGGTGGACCGGGCGACCGCCGCGGCCCGCCGCGTGATCGACGCGATGCTGCGCACCGACCGGGGCAATGCCAACCTGGACCGGGTCGCGGAGGAGCTCAACAGCATCGCCGACCATCTCGAGGAGCACGCTCCCGAGGTGGCCGAACGGCTCATCGACATGTGGGGTGGCGAGGGCGTCACGCGTCACGACCCGGTGACCGGACCGGAGAACGCGATCGCGCCGCCGCTGGTGCTGGCGGGACTCGATGACGGTTCGGTGCAGGGCGTCGTCACGCTGACCCTGCCGTACCAGGGACCTCCCGGGTGCGTGCACGGCGGCGTCTCGGCGCTGATCCTCGACCACGTGCTCGGCGTCGCGAACGCGTGGGGCGGCAAGGCGGGCATGACCGCGCAGCTGAACGTGCGGTACCACCGCCCGACCCCGCTGTTCGAGCCGCTGACGGTCACCGGCAAGCAGGTGTCGGTGGAGGGTCGCAAGATCCACACCGTCGGCGACATCAGGACGGAGGCCGGCGAAGTGTGCGTCTCGGTCGAGGGTCTGTTCATCGACGCGGCGGTGCCGCGCCCCCGCTGACCCTCACCGTGCCCGACCGAGTGTCGCATTCGTTCAGTTCAGATGAACGAATGCGACATTCGGTCGACCGGAGCAAGCCGAAGGTTCTGTCGCAGAGGAGAATGAGCATGGGCAAGTTGGCCGGACGGGTCGCCGTCGTCACCGGCGCGGGCATGGGCATCGGCCGCGGCGTCGCGGGCGCGCTGGCCCGCGAGGGTGCGGATGTGCTGGTCGCGGAGATCGACGACCGTGCGGGCGCCGAAACCGCGAAGTGGCTGCGCGACGAGTGGGGCGTGCGGGCCAGGTTCGTGAGCACCGACGTCACGGAGCAGGACCAGGTGCACTCCATGGTCGACGCGGCGGTCGAGGAGTTCGGCCGGCTCGACATCCTGGTCAACAACGCTTGGCGCACACTCGGGTACGACCGCCTGGAGAGGACCGACGCCGAGAGTATGCGCGCCGGTTTCGACATGGCCGTGATGGCCGCGTTCTGGTCGATGCAGCGTGCATTTCCGGAACTCGCGAAGCACGGCACCGGGCGGGTGGTCAACATGTGCAGTCTCAACGGCGTCAATGCGCACATGTACTCCGTGTCCTACAACGCGGCCAAGGAGGCTCTGCGCACCCTCACCCGCACAGCTGCCCGGGAGTGGGCGCCGAAGCAGGTGTGCTGCAACGTGATCTGCCCCGGCGCGCAGAGTGCGGCCTACCAGCGGGTGGCCGACGCCAATCCTCAGATGGCCGCGTCGATGGCCTCGGCCAACCCGATGGGACGCATCGGCGACCCGCTCGACGACATCGGTCCGGTGGTGGCGTTCCTGGCGAGTGACGAGTCGCGGTACGTCACCGGGAACACGATGTTCGTCGACGGCGGCGGACACATCAACGGTGTGCAGTGGGCGCCGCAGGTGGACTGAACCGTCATCCCGACCCGATTCGCGCTGCGGTCACGGCGGTCGGCGCGGATACTCGAATCGACGTACGACAATCGTGACGAGGACGACCGGTGAGGAGCTGCTCGGTGGACGGAGAAGGCGGAGGTACTCCCTCTCAGCTGATCGACGCGAGAATCCAGGAGCTGGGCGACTGGCGGGGCGAGACACTCGACCGGATCCGGCGTCTCATCCACCAGGCCGACCCCGACGTGGTCGAGGAGTGGAAGTGGCGAGGGGTCCCGGTGTGGTCGCACGCCGGCATGATCTGCACCGGTGAGACGTACAAGAGCGCGGTGAAGGTGACCTTTGCCAAGGGCGCGTCGTTGGCCGACCCGGCCTCCCTCTTCAATTCCAGCCTCGAAGGCAACACCAGGCGTGCCATCGACTTCCATGAGGGCGATGTTGTCGACGAAGAGGCATTGAAGGCACTCGTGCATGCCGCCGTGGCACTGAACGCGTCGTCGGCAGGCACGCGCCGCGGGAAGTGACGCGATTCGCGCCATTCGGCGGTCACTGGGCGTCGGACAGGTACTCGCTCGTGACCTGACGCCAGTGCCGCTGATGTGGCGGTCTCCGATGGGAGCGCCGTTTCGGCCGGTCGGTGGGCGCAGGTGACATGGCGCCCACCGACATCGGACGGGTGACGAGCAGCCGCAGCCGAGCGTCAGACCAGGGCCTTGGCCTTGAGCTGCTCGAACTCGGCCTGCGTGATGGTGCCCGCGTCGAGCAGTGTCTTTGCCTCGGCGATCTGGGCGGCCCCGGACTGGCCGGCGACCTCGCGGATGTAGCTGTCGGCGGCCTGCTTGGCCTCGACGTTTGCCTCGCGGTTCCGCTCCGCGATGCCCCTGCCGCGGGTGAGCAGGTAGACGAAGGCAGTCAGGTACGGCAGGAGGATCAGGAAGATGATCCACAGGACGCGGGCAACTCCCGACATCTTTCGATCGCGGAACAGATCGGTGAGGACCTGGAACAGGACCAGCAGGTAAGCGACAAACGCGAAAACCAAGAGCGTGTACCAGAGCAGATCCCAGATCGAATCCATCACAGTGAAATTCCCCCTTCAGGTGCGTGTCCCGGATTCGGGACGGTGATCGCAGCTAATTCGTAGCAGACTCTTCGGCGGGCGCCCACCTCAGCCGTCCTGCAGGGGTGAGATCAGCCGTTGCGCCTGTTCGCCAGCAGCTCCGCGAGGTGGACGCCGGGGCGGCCCGCCAGCTGGTCTGCCTGGGTTCGACACGAGAATCCGTCCGCCAGCAACACCACGTCGGGACCCGACTCGCGCAGCGCCGGGAGCAGAGCATTCTCCGCGACCGCGACCGAGACGTCGTAGTGCCCACGTTCCATGCCGAAGTTCCCAGCCAGGCCACAGCATCCGGCCAGTTCGGTGATGCTCGCACCGGACCGTTCCAGCAGTCGCCGGTCCTCCTCGAAACCCATCACCGCGTGTTGGTGACAGTGCGGTTGCACCACTACGCGCACCCCGTCCAGTCGCGGCGGCGACCACGGATCGCCATCGGGTCCGACTGTGGCGGTGAGGAACTCGGCCAGGGTGTGCGTCGATGCGGCGACCAGGCGTGAGCGCGGGTCGTCGGGCAGCAGTTCGGGTAGGTCGGAACGCAGCACCGCGGTGCACGACGGCTCGAGCCCCACGATCGGACGACCGGCCTGCAGGTGTGGCTGCAGCTGGTCGAGGGTGGCGGCGAGTTGTCTTCTCGCCCCGTCCAACTGGCCGGTACTGATCCAGGTGAGCCCACAGCATGCCGCACGCTCGGTGACCAGCACCCGGTACCCGGCATCCTCGAGCAGGGTGACCGCTGCCCTCGCGACGGCCGGCGAGAAGGCGTCGGTGAAGGTGTCGATCCACAGCAGCACCTCCGTGCCGCGGCCCGACGAATCGCCCCTGCGCCCCCACCACTTCCGGAATGACAGCGGCGCCAACGCCGGAACGTCGCGGCGCGGGTCGATGCCGGCCAACCGGAGAGCGACTCGGCGCACCGGCGCGAATCCCGTGGCCGTGTTGGCGAGTGCGGGCACCCGGGCGCCGAGGCGGGTCCACAGCGGGAGGCGGCCCAGGGTGTAGTGCGCGGCTGGGCGTCTGTGGCCCTTGTACTTTCGGTACAGCGACTCCGACTTGTAGGCCGCCATGTCCACCCCGGCGGGGCAGTCCGAGGCGCAGGCCTTGCAGGACAGGCACAGGTCCAGAGATTCCGCGAGTTCCGGGGCGTCGAACCCGGTGGTCACCAGGGTCCCGTTGAGCACCTCCTGCAGCACCCGGGCCCGGCCGCGGGTGCTGTCCTTCTCGTCCCGGGTGGCCAGGAACGACGGGCACATGAACCCGCCCGCGGCGGAGTTGTCGGCGCGGCACTTCCCGATGCCCACGCAACGGTGCACGGCCGTCGTCAGGTCGCCGCCGTCCTCGTGGAGGGCGAGGCCGCCGGCCGTCGGCACGCTCCGCACGCCGGCCAGACGCAGGTGCGCATCCACGGCGTCGGGTCGGACCACCACGCCGGGGTTGAGCAGGCCCTCGGGGTCGAACAGGTCCTTGAACCCGGCGAACGCCGACAACGCGGCGGGGGAGTACATCAACGGCAGCAGTTCCGAGCGTGCGCGGCCGTCGCCGTGCTCGCCGGACATCGAACCGCCGTGCGATGCAACGAGAGTGGCGGCGTCCACGAGGAAAGCACGAAACCGTGCCGGCGCGTCCGCGATGGGCAGGTCCAGCCGTACGTGCACGCAGCCGTCGCCGAAGTGGCCGTACAGCAACCCGTCCACGCCGTGCTCGCGGGTCAGGTCCTCGAACTCGCGCAGGTAACGGCCGAGCCGGTCCTGCGGGACAGCGGCATCCTCCCAGCCGGGCCACGCGGGGTGCCCGTCCCGGGTGCGTCCGGACAGCCCGACGCCGTCCGCTCGGATCCGCCACAGTGCCGCCGACTCCGCGCCCGTCGCCAGCACCCGGGTGTCCACCGCGCCGGACGCCCGGCAGACGGCGGCCGCCCGGTCCAGGGCCTCCGCGGCCGTGTCGCCGGCCATCTCGACGAACAGCCAGCCGGCGCCGCGCGGCAGGTCGGGCACGGTGCCGTGGTGCCGGCGCACCACGTCGACCAGGCGGGCGTCGACGCCCTCGACGGCCAGGGGCCGCGCGGTGAGCAGGGCGGGCACGTCGTCCGCGGCGGAGGGCATGTCGGGGTAGCCGAGGACGGCCAGCGCCGTCGCGGCCGGTACCGGGACCAGGTCCACGGTGGCGTCGAGGATCAGCCCGCAGGTGCCCTCGGTGCCGACGAACGCCCGGGCCAGTCGGTGGCCGCGTTCGGGCAGCAGGTGTTCGAGCGAGAAGCCGGAGACCTGCCGGTCGAAGCGGCCCAGTTCGGTCCGGAGCACGGCCAGGTTGGCGGTGACCAGCCTGTCCAGCCCGGGCACGGCGCCCAGGTCGTCGCCCAGGGTGCGCGGCTTGCCGGTGCCGTCCAGGATCCGCAGGCTGCGTACGTTGTCGGAGGTGCGACCCCACGCCACCGCGCGGGGCCCGCAGGCGTTGTTGCCGATCATGCCGCCGAGGGTGCACCGGTCCTGGGTGGACGGGTCAGGACCGAACCGGAGTCGGTGCGGCGCGGCCGCCCGCTGCAGTGCGCCGAGCACCACGCCGGGCTGAACCACCGCGGTCCGGGATCCGGGGTCGAGTTCGAGGATACGGCCCAGGTGGCGGCTGAAGTCGAGCAACAGTCCGGGGCCGATGGCGTTGCCCGCCACCGAGGTTCCCGCTCCTCGCGCGGTGATCGGGAGGCCGTGCTCGTGGCCGAGGTCGAGGGTGGCGGCGACGTCCTCCGCGGAGCGCGGGAACACCACCGCGGCCGGGACCACCCGGTAGTTCGAGGCGTCGGAGGAGTACTCCGCGCGGCGCCGGGTGGCGTCGTCCACCTCGCCCGCGATGCGCGTGCGCAGAGTTGCCACCGCCGAGGTCAGTTCGGGGGTACCGCCGGAGTGCGACACAGTGCCGATACTACGGCCATAGCGCGGCCCGAGGGCGTCGGTGGGAGGACGGCCTGAGGCACGAGGGTGCCGACGGCGGGCGCCGCCATGGCGCAGGCAAACCGGACATGGGCCACGCGGATGATTGACGTGTATCGACTTGTAGTGTTAGACAAAATGATTAGATGAACATCGTCAGGTCCGGTTTGGCTACCTTCACATCGCCTGAGCTGATCGCCCCTTGGAGCGCTACCGTCGTGCGGATCGCACAGCCTGCCTCGGTGCTGTTGTCCGAGAAGTTGATCCAGAACAGGCGGTGACCTCCTAGGTCCGCGGCGACGGTGGCGTCGCGGGCGGTGGCGGCAGGATTTCGAGAAGCCCGGTTTGAGCGACGTGAACGATGCATGATGTCTGCGGTCTGTGCGTACGTGCACGACTGAAGAGCCCGACAGTCGGCTCGAATCGGACAATCCTCGAGAAATGGACATGCTGTGAGAACCTCCCGTATGAACGTTGCCCGCCTGGGTGCCGTTGGCGGCTTCGCCGCGCTCGCATTGGTCGTGAACCCTGCCCTCGGCTCCGCCACCGTCACGGGTACCGCCGCCGTGACGACCCACGACAACGCGATCACCGTCGCGTTCACCGGGGTCGGCTCGCCGACGCTGGTCGGCTGCTGGGCCGAGGTGGTGGATGCCAGGGGCAACCAGGTCGCAGGCAACGTGGCGTATCTGACCGGAGGTCAGGGGGCCTACGTCTCGGAGAAGTTGCCGAACGGGAAGTACACGGTCAGGGCCGTCTGCCTCGACGACGGCGGAGCGACGACATTCACCCCCGTCGGCGGGCAGTCGGTGACGCTGGACGAGGGCCGGACCGGAGTTGTCAGCTTCGGCAGCGTGACGTTGGATTTCGGTAACGGCAGCGTCGGGCAGTCACTCGGCAGCTGACGGCCGGGACATGCAGCAGTCGCCGTGGGTGCTTGGCGAGGTCGACACGACAGGTGGGTCATTCACCAACGCCCGTCGACCCTGACTGCCGACACTGACGGGTTTGCCGCGGGACGGCGCCGGTCCTACCTGCCTCGCGGGCGCGCAGCGAGTCGAGCGGATCGGTGCCGTCCCGTCGCCCTCGGGGGCCGGCGCTCTCTGGTTGGGTGAGCCGACCGGCATCGGAGCGGGTCCACTCGCGAACTGCCCAGCGCTCGGCGATGGCCCACCGGCCGTCGCGGCGTTCCATCAGGTCCACGTAGCGGCAACCACTGGTGAAGTTGACCATGCCGACACCCTCGGGGCCGCCCCAATGCGTTGCGGTGGAGTAGGACTCGCTGATCGCCCAGTTGCCGTGGAGTTCCACCAGGTGGTTGCCGATGTGGTGCATGGTGCCACCGATGACGGACAGCTTGGGGTGCACCCACTCGATGAACTCCTCGACACTGCCGTCGAATCCGGTGTGGTGGTCGATGCCGTCCGGGTGGTACGCGCCGCGCACCAGGTCGTAGTCGAGGCGGTCGATGCCGCGGCAGTACCGCATCACCACCTCGTAGATGGCCTGCTTGTCCAGCAGCTCGCCAAGCGCTCGCGCGTCGAAACCGTTGTCTGCCAGGGTCATGGATTCTGCCTCTCGTTCCGCCGACGCCTACGCGGACGCCCGCGACTTCAGGCCTACCATCCAGTCGAGGAGTTCGGGAAGATCCTCTGCCGCGGTCTGGAACGCCGCGGGCCGGAACACGACCACGGTGGCGCCGGCGTCATGCCAGCGCAGTGCCTTCTCTCCGGTCGCGTCCAGGTCCACCTCTCCGCCCACCGTGCGTTCGGGGGTCACCGAGACCTGGATCCGCGGCGAGAGTGGGTCGCGTCCGTGCTCGGCGAAGCACTCGCGCAGCAGCGCAACGTCCTGCGGGAACGAGGCCATGTCGGTGGGGTTGACGGTCCACCCGTCGGCCACCCGGGCGATCCGGTCGAAGTTCCGCTTGCTGGGGCCGAACCCGAACAGCACCCGTTCCTGGACCGGGAACGGCAGCGAGTGGAAGTCCTCGAACGCGAACTCGCGACCGGTGAAGGTGGCGGGTGCACTTGTCCACAGTTCGCGGCAGGCGCGCACAGTGTCCTCCATCCGGCCGAAGCGCGCGTCGAAGGGCATGCCCACGGCGTTGTACTCCGCCTCCTGCCAGCCGACGCCCAGGCCGATCGACACCCGGCCGCCGGACAGCGCGTCCAGGGTGGCGAGCTGCTTGGCCAGCAGCGCCGGAGGTCGCACCGTGGCGATCAGTACGGAAACCCCCAGCCGGGCGCGCTCGGTGACGGCGGCGACGGCCGAGAGCAGTGAGACCGGCTCGTACCAGGGCTGGTCGAGGGCGAACGGAAAGCCGTGTGCGGAAACGCGTTCGGCGTGCGCAGTCGCGTTGAAGCCGAGATGATCCCCGGTGGAGATCAGGTCGACTCCGGTACGGTCGGCCAGCGCGGCCAGCTCGATCACCGGCCGGATCGAGCCGCCGAAGATTTTCTCGGCCTCCAGGACGTTGAGCCCTACCTGCATGCCCGGTCCCTCAGTCCCGGTGCAGCGGTCGTCTGGCGTGCTCGGTGAGGTCACCGGTGTGATCGATGCAGCACAGCCGCTGGGTGAATCGCCACCGCCCGTCGACGAGCGCGAACCTGTCGAAGTAGCGGCCGGTGAGGATCGGCTGCAGCGAGAGGTTCCCGGCCGCCTGCAGCACCGTGACATAGGCCAGCGAGGAGGCCTCGGTGTTGTTGTCCGCCACGGTGATCCGCACGTTGGTGGTGACGTGCTTGGTGCGCGGCGAGGCCGGGTCGCCGTGCATCTTGATGAACGCCTCGTTGGCCGCGCGCACGGCGCGGGCGTCCCGGTCGATGGGTGTGCCGACCGGGCCGCCCGCGCCGTCGCACTGGCCGTAGACGGCGTCGGCGAACAGCTCCGACACCTCGGCCAGCGCGCCGCGGTCGACCAGGTGCGAGTACTGGAAGATCAGGTCGCGGATCGCCTCGGTCGCGGCCAGCCGCTCGATCGTGTGCCGGATGTCCACCGTGGCCGCTACAGCGCGATCTTGCCGCGGGCCATCTTGCCGGTCGCGTTGCGCGGCAACGGCTCGGTGGTCAGGCGCCATCGGGAGGGCACCTTGAAGTAGGACAGCCGCTCGGCCGCGAACTGCCGCAGCTCGTCCTCGTTCACGGTGCCGCCGTTGGCGACCACCACGATCGCGGCGACCTCCTGGCCGAGGTCGGGGTGCGCCTCGCCGACAACCGCGCACTCGACCACGTCGGGATGCTCGTCGAGGCACTGCTCGATCTCGGTGGGGTAGATGTTCTCGCCGCCGCGCAGGATCAGGTCGGAGCGCCGTCCGGTGAGGCTCAGCCGGCCGTTCACCACCTTGCCGAAGTCGCCGGTGTGCAGCCAGCGGCCCTTGTCGATGGACGAGGCCGTCGCCTCCGGGTTCTGCCAGTAACCGAGCATGACGTACGGGCTCCGCACGCACACCTCGCCCTCGACGCCGTCGGCGACCTTCTCTCCCAGCGGGTCCCGGATCTCCAGCGCGACACCGAAGACGGGCCGGCCGAGGGTGCCCGGGAACGAGTCGATGTCGGCCGGGAGGGCGACGGCGATGGCGGTGCCGCACTCGGTCAGGCCGTAGCTGTCGACCAGGGCGTCGTGCGCGAACGGCACCTCCTCGCGCAGTCGCTCCTTGAACGCCACCGAGGACGGGGCCGAGGCCAGGGAGAACGCGGTCAGCGACGACGTGTCGTACTTGCGGACATTGCCGTGCTCGATCAGCCGCGACGCCATCGTCGGCACCGCGCCCCAGTTGGTGACCCGCTCCCGCTCGACGAGGCCGAGGACCCGGTCCACGTCGAAGGCGCCCTGGTAGAGCACCACTGCGCTGCCCGTCGCCAGCCGCGGCACCACGATGTTGTGGAGGCTGGCGATGTGGAAGAGGGGGGAGGTCAGCAGGTAGCGCAGATCGCTCGGCACGGCCGGGTCGTAGTCCCGGCCGGCGAAGGCGAGTGCGAGTGCGTCGCTGTAACGGTGGTAGTCGGACACCGCCAGCAGGTTGCGCTGGGAGTGCAAGGCGCCCTTGGGCTTTCCGCTGGTTCCGCTGGTGAACAGGATGACCGACGGGTCGTCCTCGTCGACCTCGGTGACCGTCAGCTCGCTGCCCTCGCGGGACGCGATCAGCCGCGGCATGTCCTCTTCCATGGTGACAACCGGGACGTCGGTGTTCGCCTCGGCCAGCAGGGCGGCACGCTTGGCGTCGGCGACGACCACGTTCGGGGTGCTGAGCTGGAGGCCGTACTCGATCTCGCGCGGCACCCACCAGGCGTTGAGCCCGACCGTGACGGCGCCGAGCGCCTGGGTGGCCCAGAACGCGACGACCCACTCGATGGTGTTGGCGGCGAGGATCGCGACCCGGTCACCGGCGCCGACGCCGTAGTCCTCGCGCAGCGCCGCGGCGAACGCGGCGACCGCGTCGGCGTGCTCGGCGAAGGACATCCGGCGGTCCGCGGTGACCAGGTAGTCGCGGTCGCCGTACGCCGCGGAGGCGCTGAGCAGCTCGTGGACCGCCCGGCCGCGGTGACGCATGACGGGCATCCGGGCGCCGAGCACGTCTTCCTCGACGAGCTCGAACGGGGCGTCCGGTCCGGTCAGTCGGGTCATGACGGAGGCCACGAAGGCCTGCTGGTCAGCGGCAGTGGTCATAGGTGGAAGTGCCTTTCTCGAGCGCGCGAACTGCACAGAACATGTCACGGGTACCCACCCGTGCGGAAGGCTTTTCCACTGACCGGGACTCGGCCCGCTCGCCCGCGCACGGCGTCGATAGCGTCGGGACAAATTGCAGTACGAGGAGTTGTCATGACCGATCTCGACCCGCCCAGGCTCAAGGCGCCGGACCCGTTGGCCCCCGCGACGTCGGGTCCGCTGACCCTGCGCAACCGCGCCGTCGAGGCCGCGACGTTCGCGGGCCTGACCCCGAAGGGGTTGATGACCGACGAGCTCATCGATTTCCATCGTAGGTCCGCGGCGGGCCGAGTCGGCATGACGACGCAGGACAGGTGCACGTGCGCCATCTACGGTGGCACCCACTGCGAACTCAACCCGAAGCCCGCCAACCACCCGGTGCCCGCGTGATGACGGGCGCAACCGAGGTCACCAGTACAGGAGTCAAGTTGGAACGCGCCACCATCGCCGAAATGCTGCTGGACCGCCTAGGCGACCAGCGCCTGGGCGTGCGCACCCGTGAGCAGGACTGGACCTGGGACGAGGTGGTCCGCGAGTCGGCCGCCCGCGGCGCCCTGGCCAAGTCGCTGCGCCGCGAGGGACCCTTCCACATCGGTGTCCTGCTCGAGAACGTGCCGGACTTCCTGTTCTGGCTCGGCGGCGCGGCACTGTCCGGCGCCACGATCGTCGGCATCAACCCGACCCGCGGCGCGACCGAACTCGAGGCCGAGATCCGGTACGTCGACTGCCAGCTGATCGTCACCGACGCGGCCGGCATGGCGAAGCTGCGTGAGCTGGACCTCGGGCTGGAGCCGGACCGGTTCCTGCTGGTCGACGACCCGGCGTACTCCTACCGGCTGGCCGCGCACACGGTGGACCGGCCGGTGATCGAGCCGGACGTCGACGAGTCCTCGCTGATGTTGCTGCTGTTCACCTCCGGCACCACCGGCATGTCGAAGGGCGTCAAGTGCAGCCAGGGCCGGCTGGCCCGGCTCGCCTACTCGAACTCCGTCAAGTACGGGCACGTCCGGGAGGACGTGGACTACTGCTGCATGCCGCTCTTCCACGGCAACGCGCTGATGGCGCTGTGGGCGCCGGCGCTGGCGAACGGCGCCACCGTGTGCCTGACCCGGAAGTTCTCGGCCTCCGGGTTCCTGCCGGACGTCAAGTTCTACGGCGCCACCTTCTTCACCTACGTCGGCAAGGCGCTCGGCTACCTGATGGCGACGCCGGAGACGCCGAGCGACATCGACAACACCCTGGTCCGGGCGTTCGGCACCGAGGCCTCGCCCGAGGACAAGGTCGAGTTCGTCCGCCGCTTCGGCGCCGAACTGTTCGAGGGCTACGGCTCGAGCGAGGGTGCCGGGTCCGTCAAGCTCGACCCGGCGGCCCCGGAGGGCGCGCTCGGCCGGCCCGCGCACGAGGGCATCGCGGTGGTGAATCCGGAGACCCGGGAGGAGTGCGCCCGCGCGATCCTCGACGAGCACGGCCGGGTGCTGAACCCGGACGCGGCGATCGGCGAGATGATCAACAAGGAGGGCGCCCGCGCGTTCGAGGGCTACTACAAGAACGACGTCGCGGACGCCGAGCGGATCAGGCACGGCTGGTACTGGACCGGCGATCTCGGCTACGTCGACGAGGCGGGCTTCCTGTACTTCGCCGGCCGCAAGGGCGACTGGATCCGCGTCGACGGCGAGAACACCTCCGCGTTGATGATCGAGCGGGTGCTGCGCCGGCATCCGGCGGTCATCGCGACCGGCGTGTACGCGATTCCGGACCCGCGCTCCGGCGACCAGGTGATGGCCGCGATCGAGGTGGCGGACCTGGAGAAGTTCGACGCGGCCGAGTTCGCGTCCTACCTGGACGGGCAGGCGGACCTGGGCAGCAAGGCGACGCCGCGGTTCCTGCGGGTGTCGACAAACCTGCCGGTGACCGGCTCGAACAAGGTGCTCAAGCGCGAGTTGCAGGCCGAGAAGTGGCGCAGCGGGGAACCGGTGTACCGCTGGGAGGGACGCGGCGGCGTCGAGTACCGGGCGATGACCGAGGATGACAAGACCGCACTGGAGGCCGAGTTCGTCAGCTTCGGCCGCCAGCGCTTCCTTTAGCCCGACGAGAGGATGTCCCGTTGAAGCTCGGCGTAGTGGTTCCGGTGGAGTTGGGTGTGGCCGGGGACCCGGAACGGATGCTCGAATTCGCCCGCGCGGCAGAGTCACTGGGCTTCGACGAGATCTCCGCGGTCGAGCACGCCGTGGTCATCGGCGACACGGGCAGCGAGTACCCGTACTCGCCGTCGGGCAAGTCGCACCTGCCCGACGACTGCCCGCTGCCGGACCCGCTGGAGCTGCTGTCCTTCGTGGCGGGCGCGACCAGCACGCTGGGGCTCGCGACCGGGGTCCTGGTGCTGCCGAACCACAACCCGGTGGTGCTGGCCAAGCGGCTGGCGACGCTGGACCGGCTCTCCGGCGGCCGGCTGCGGATCTGCCTCGGCATGGGGTGGATGCGCGAGGAGGTCGAGGCCTGCGGCGGCGACTTCGAGCGCCGCGGCAAGATGGCCGACGAGGCGGTCGCGGTGATGCGGGCGCTGTGGTCCGGAGGGGCGGACGGCGTCGACTTCGACGGCGAGTACTACCGGTTCGCGCGGGCGTACTCGTACCCGAAGCCGGTGCGTGAGTCCGGGGTGCCGCTCTACATCGGCGGGCACAGCAAGGCGGCGGCGCGTCGGGCGGGACGCCTCGGCAACGGTTTCCAGCCGCTCGGGCTCGGCGGGGACGACCTGGACGCGGCGGTCGCGTTGATGCGTTCCGCCGCGTCGGACGCCGGCCGCGACCCGGCCGAGGTGGCGCTCGTACTCGGCCACGTGCTGCCGAGGATGGACGAGTCGAAGATCGAGTGGGCGAACTCGCTCGGCTCGGACCGGATCCTGCTGTCTGCCTCGCGCCGCGCGACGACCTTCGAGGCGGTCCTCGACGAGATGGCGGAGTGCTCGGCCCGGCTCGGCCTGTCCTGACCCGCGTTTCGGCGGGATCAGCCCCGGAAAGCGGGGTTCATCCTGCCGAAACCGCCTGCCCCGTCACTTGTCCCGGGAACCGCCGCCGCCCCGGCTCGCGCGCCAGGCCGCGACCGCCTCGTCGGCGTCGACGGTGTGGACCGGCACCAGGGGCCCGCTCGGCGCGAGCAGGTGGGCGGCGATGCGGCGGTTGAGGTCGGCAACCACCTCGCGCACCGCCGACTCCGTCGGCAGGTCCGCGACCGTGTCGGGCAGCCGCGCGGCCTCGCGTCGTAGCTGAAGTGACGGCGGCAGCAACGCCTCCGTCGACAGACCCTCGCGCTTCAGCTTGTTCTTCACCCACCACAGTTCGTCGTCGTCACCGAGGTGGGGGATCGGCTGTCCGGCGCCCGGCAGGTTGTCGAACTCGCCGCGTTCCTGCGCGACACGGATCTGCCGCTCCACCCACGACTCGAAGGGGACGTCCGGGGGCTTCCGTTCGGTCATGGCCCCATTGTCCGCCTCCGCGGCAGGTCACCCGAGTATCCGGCGCAGCTGCCGGGCCTGGGCGGCGAGCCGGCCGTCGTCGGTGAACAGCTCGGTCTCGTCGACACACAGCGTGTCGGTCGCCCACACGGTGCGGTGCCGGAGCCGGTGCCACGGCGAACCGGAGCGGACGGTCGGCACGAAGTGCGCGCTGAACTCGGCGGTGGGGATGGGGACCGGCGTGGTGCGGGTGGCGTAGAGCGCGGGCGGAAGGGCGTCGAGCAGCACCACGGCGAGCTCGGCCCCGGTGAACCCGATCGATGGATCGAGGCGGATCCAGACGTCGAACTCGGGGATGTCGCCGCCGGCGAACGGCCGCGCGTCGTTGATCGGCCGGATGTCGAGATGCTGGGAGAACGGGACGAAGTCGACCGGGATCCGCAGGCGCTCGGTGGCCTCGGGGGCGGTGGGGCTCGGCTCGACCACCGTGGCGGGCAGCGTCACCGCGCCCGGGTCCCGGGTCAGCCGCACCAGCGCGAGCGCCGCGTCGGACAGGGAGACCAGCGAGCTAACGGTGCGCCCGCCGTGCTCGCGACCGGTCGTCAGTTCCGCCGGGCCGGGCGGGACGGGCCGGGTGAAATGCGCACTGACCGCGGCCGGCACGGCCCCCGTGGCCTCGGCGGCCGCCCGGAGCATCGTCGCGACGACGAGCCCGCCGTGGATGCCGTCGAAACTGCGCCAGCTGGAATCGAACTCGACGCTGTACGTGGGTGCGGTGGTCGACGTCATCGCCTTGCCTCCGGATCGTGGGTGGGGGAGTTCATGCCGGCCGAGGCGAGCGCCGCGACGACGGCCACCGCGACGATCAGCCACCACGCCGTCCGGAACGCGCCGTGGGTGGCGTCGTACCCCGCGGCAGGATCGACGGTGAGGACGGCGACGAGCAGGCTCACCCCGAGAACCGAGCCGATCTGCCTGCTCATGTTCACGACGGCGCTTCCGGTGGCGGCGCGGTCCGGCGGCAGGGTCGCGGTGGCCGCGGACAGGATGGTCGGCAGGGCAAGTCCCACACCAACTCCGGCGATCAGCCAGCCCGGCAGGATCTGCGTCGCGTAGCTCGGGTCGGGGCCGACGGAGACGAGGATCAGCGCGGTGCCCGCGGCCCACAGCGCGCACCCGGCGGCGGCGATGGTGCCGGGTGCGTACCGCTTCGAGAGCCGCTGGCCCACCACCGCGAACACCGGGACGAGCAGGGGGCCGGGCGCGATGGCCAGCCCGGTACGCAGGGCCGAGTAGTCCCAGACCTGTTGCAGCCACAGGATGTTCGCCAGCAGTCCGGCCGCGAAGGCGGCACTGAAGGCCAGCGCGGTCGCGTTCGACCACGCGAAGGTGCGTACCCGGAGCAGTGCCGGCTCGATCAGCGGCGCCGGGCGCCGGGTGTTGCGCAGCCAGAACCCCGCGACCGCCACGAGGGAGCCCACGAAGGCGCCGAGGATTCGCGGATCGGTCCACCCCCAGTCGGGACCCTGGACCAGGCCGAGGGACAGCGCGCCGATGCCGCCGGTCAGCAGGGCCGCGCCGAACAGGTCGAGCGGGCGGTCGTCGGGGTCCGGGTGGGTGGCCGGCACGACCCGGGTCGCGGCCACCAGGAAGGCGATGCCGATCGGGACGTTGATCAGGAACACCCAGCGCCACGACGCCTCGACCAGGAGCCCGCCGACCACCGGACCGAGGGCTGCCGCCGCGGCGCCGGATGCCGCCCAGATCCGAACCGCACCTGCGCGTTTCGCCTCGGGAACCGTGCTGACCAGCAGGCCCAGACTCGACGGCGTCAGGGCCGCGGCACCCACCGCCTGGAGCAGTCGGGCGACGACGAGAAGCCAGAGCGTCGGGCTCAGCGCGCAGGCCGCGCTGGCGGCGGTGAACAGCGCGAGACCGAGGAGGAAGCCGCGTCGCCGGCCCACCCGGTCGGCCCACCGCCCCATCGGGACGAGCAGCGCGGCGAACACGATCGTGTAGCCGTTGAGAACCCAACTCAGTTGGCCGAGTGAGTGTCCGGGGTAGCTCTCGGCGATGTCGTCGAACGCGACGTTCACGACGAACAGGTCGAGGCTGGCGACGAAGGCCGCTCCCGACAGGACTGCTAGCAGGGGACCGATCCGAGGAGGTGTGGGGGTCCGCACCCCGACCTGACTATTGATTGCCATAGTCAGCAAGGTAGACACTGACTATGCCTTTGGCAAGCCAGGGGTACGCTGGATCGCATGGACGCGGCACGGTTGGACGGATTTCTCGCGGATCGAGGGGCTTGGCAGGCCGGTTCGTACTGCTCGATCGGCCGGGCGATGGCGGTCGTCGGCACCCGTTCGGCGATACTGATCCTGCGCGAGGCCTACTACGGGACAACTAGATTCGACGACTTCGCGCGCCGCGTCGGGATCACCGAGGCGGTGGCGGCGTCCCGGCTGCGGGAGCTGACGGCGGAGGGCCTGTTCGAGCGCAGGCCGTACAAGGAGCCGGGGCAGCGGACGCGCTACGAGTACGTGCTGACTGAGAAGGGGCGGGACCTGCTGCCCGCCGTCCTGGCGCTGATGCAGTGGGGCGACAAGTACCTGCAGGGCGGGCGCGGCGGCCCGCTGGGGCTGCTCGACGACACCACCGGCGAGCAGGTTCGGGTGCAGGTGCGCAGCGAGTCCGGCCGCGAGGTTCCGCTGTCTGAGCTGCGGGTCGCCCCGAACGTCACCGAGGGGCAGGTCGCGCGGGCGATGGACGCGCACCGGGCCGGCGGCGGGTCCGGAGTAGGGGCGTAGCTGACGGGCCCGTCAGGAGTGTTCGGAGACGAGCACCGCGCGGGTGCCCGGCTCGAGCGCCTGGAAGACGTGAGCGACATCGCCCGGGTACGAGATGTAGTCGCCCGGCCCGAGTTCCACCGGTTCGCCGGCGAGGCCGACCAGCGCGCGGCCGGCGCTGAGCACGACGTGCTCGACGACCCCGGGCGGGTGCGGATCGGACTCGCGCGCCGGACCTGGCTCGATCGTGAGGCGGTAGATGTCGCGGCGCGCGTTCGGCGGGCACGAGGCCACCAGGGTGGCCTGATAGTCGGACCGTTCGGAGTGCACCGACGGACCCTCGTCGGCCCGGATCACCTGGACGCGCGGCCGCGGCGGGTCGATGAGCCGGGAGAACTGGATGTCGAGTGCCACGCAGAGTGCCCACAGGGTCTCCACGCTGGGGTTCCCGCTGCCGGACTCGAGCTGGGACAAGGTGGACTTGGCCACCCCGGCCCGGCGCGCCACCTCGGTGAGCGAGAGCCCGGCCCGCTCGCGTTCCTGTCGTAGCGAGGCCGCGATGACCGCCAGCGGCGCCTTACCTCCCGATGTCATGCGTTCACTCTATCGGTCGATGTGTTCGACTTGACGAACGAACCGAGGGTTGTTCATCATAAAGTCCATGCGTTCGACATGGCGAACACTCGACCGCGGCCTCCGGGCGGACATCGCGCTGGTGTGCCTGGCCGACGGTGTCGTCGGCATCTCGTACGGCGCGATCGCGGTCGGTCTCGGGTTCGAGCCGTGGCTGCCGGTGCTGATGGCGGTGCTGGTCCTCGCCGGGGCCTCGGAGTTCCTCTACCTCGGGATCGTCGCGGCCGGTGGCAGCCCGGTCGCGGCGATGGTCGCGGGCCTGCTGGTCAACGCGCGGCACCTGCCGTTCGGTCTGGCGGTCGGCGAGGTCACCGGGCGGGGCTGGCGGCGGGTGCTCGGCAGCCACCTGCTCAACGACGAGAGCGTCGTCTTCGCGCTGGGCCAACCCGAACCCGCGCGCAGGCGCGCCGCCTTCTGGCTCGCCGGACTCGGGATCCTGATCTGCTGGCCGCTCGGCGCCCTCGTCGGTGCCGCGGCGGGCACCGTCATCGGGGACACCGACGTGTTCGGGCTCGATGCGATGTTCCCGACCGTGCTGCTGGCGCTGGTGCTCCCGGCCCTGCGGGACGCCGGCACGGCCAAGGCCGCCCTCGTCGGTGCCGCCGTGGCGGTGGCCGCCACGCCCTTCCTGCCGGCCGGGATCCCGGTGCTGCTGGCGCTGGTCGGGGTGGTCGCGGTGGTCGGGAAGAAGGTGGCTGTCCGGTGAATGCTTCTGTGGCGGTGATGATCACGGTGGCACTGCTGGCCGCCGGGACCTTCGCCATCCGGTTCGCAGGCCCGGTGCTGCGGACCCGTGCGGCCGTTTCGGCGCGGACCGAGAAGCTGATGGGCGCCGCCGCGGTGGTGCTGCTGGTCGCGGTGGCGGCAACCTCCGCGCTGACCGAGGACCAGGGCGCGGCGGGCATCGCGCGGCCCGTCGGGGTACTGGTCGGGGGCGTACTGGCCTGGCGCAAGGCGCCTTTCGTGGTGGCGGTCGTCGCGGCCGCCGTCGTCGCGGCGGGGCTCCGGCTGCTCGGCGTGCCCTGACCGGTCAGGCGCCCGGCACGGTGACGGCTCGGTCCTCGGCGAAGTCGACCACCAGTCGGCGCCGCGCGAGCAGCCAGCGGCCGTCGACCCTGCGGTACTCGTCCTGGTAGCGCAGGGCCAGGCTGTTGTCCCGGAACCCGTCCTTGCCCGCGTAGACGTGGTGCGCCAGGCAGTACGTCTGGCCCGTCGCAGTGGCATCTCCGACGTCGAGCACCTGCTGCCCGACCGCGTGATGCGTCGAGTGCAGGTGCGCCGTCGCGCCCAGCACGGTCGCGACGACGGCCTCCGCGCCGGACACCTCGGCGCTCTGGCCGCGTCGCACCAGGGCCGGCGGCTGCACCAGCACCGCGTCCGGGGTGAACAACGCGGTCAGTGCCGCGGCGTCGCGGGCGTCCACGGCTGCGGCGTACCGGCCGACCAGGTCCGCCAATGCGAGACGGTCGGCGAGCGCGGTGAGGGTACTGGCGGCGGTCATCCACCGAGTATGCGGCCGCCACCCCGCGCAGCTGCCCCCCAGCTACCGCTCAGTGAGATTTCCCGGGAGGCGATCGGCGCTCCGACGTAGCGTCCGAACTGCGGCTAGTGACGCGAGACATGGGAGACATCGATGGAGTTGAGGGAGTCGGCGGCGCAGGCCGAGCTTCGGCAGGAGCTGCGCGCGTATTTCGCGGCCCTGCTGCCCGAGGAGAAGCGCCGGGCTGCCGGCGAGCAGGGCGTGGGCGGCGAGTACTTCCGCGAGATCGTCAAGCTGCTGGGCCAGGACGGTTGGCTGGGAATCGGCTGGCCCGTGGAGTACGGCGGACAGGGTCGCTCGATCGAGGAGCAGTTCGTCTTCTTCGACGAGGTCCAGCGGGCCGGGCTGCCCTTCCCGTTCGTCACGGTGAACACGGTCGGCCCCACGCTGATGAAGTACGGCACGCAGGAGCAGAAGGACCGCTTCCTGCCCGGCATCCTCGCCGGCGACATCGTCTTCGCCATCGGTTACACCGAGCCGGAGGCCGGCACCGACCTGGCCTCGCTCAAGACCCGCGCCGTCCTCGACGGCGAGGAGTGGGTGGTCGACGGCAACAAGATCTTCACCAGTGGCGCCAACACCGCGGACTACGTCTGGCTGGCGTGCCGCACCGACGCCGACGCGCCCAAGCACAAGGGCATCTCCATCCTGATCGTGCCGACCGACGACGAGGGCTTCTCGTGGTCGCCGATCAACACCGTCGGCGGTCTGATGGTCACCTCCACGTACTACAGCGGCATCCGGGTGGGTGCGCAGGACGTGGTGGGCGAGATCAACGGCGGCTGGCAGCTGATCACCGCGCAGCTCAACCACGAGCGGATCGGCCTGGCCGCGATCGGCGGCCGCACCTACGGCCTGTGGCACCAGGTGCTGCAGTGGGCCAAGGACAACGGCGTCATCGAGATTCCCTGGGTGCAGCAGGATTTCGCGCGCACCCACGCCAAGCTCGAGGCGATGCGGCTGCTGAACTGGAAGATGACCTCCGCGGTCGCGCAGGACACGCTGTCCGGCGCCGACGCGGGTGCCACCAAGACCTACGGCACCGAGACGCACGTCGACGTGTACCGGACCCTGCTCGGCATCCTCGGCGCCGCCGGCCGGATCCGCCCCGAGTCCCCGGGCGCGCTGCTCGCCGGTCAGATCGAGCAGATCTCCCGGCAGGGCGTCGTCAACACCTTCGGCGGCGGAGTCAACGAGGTGCTCCGCGACATGGTCGGCACCATCGGCCTCGGCCTGGTGCGGGAAAAGAGGGTCAAGTGAGCGAGTTCCTCACCAAGCTCAAGGCTTTCGAGGGTCGCACGCTGGTCCCCGCCACCTGGGGACCGGACGAGGTCAACACCCCGATGATCCGGCACTGGGTCGAGACGATGGGCGACACCAGCCCGATCCACCTCGACGACGAGGCCGCCCGGGCGACCGGTCGCGACGGCGCCGTGGCGCCCGCGCAGATGCTGCAGGTGTGGACGATGCGCACCTTCGCGGACAAGATGGCCGGCAACGACCCGTCGACGGTGTGGACGGACCTGATCCGCACCCTGGACGAGGCGGGCTTCAGCTCGGTCGTGGCCACCGACTCCGACCAGGAGTTCTTCGCCGAACTGCGTCCCGGCGACCGGGTCAGCGTCACCGAGGTCGTGGAGTCGGTCTCGGAGGAGAAGAAGACCGGCCTGGGCACCGGACACTTCGTCACCACCCTCAAGACGTACCGCAACGGCGACGACGAGGTCGTCGGCACCCAGCGGTGGCGGACGCTGCGCTTCCGGCCCAAGTCGGACGAGCCGGCCGCCGCGTCGGAGCAGCCGCGGGCCCTGCGCCCGCGCCCGGCGCTGAACCAGGACAACGCCTTCTGGTTCGAGGCCGCCAAGGAGCACCGCCTGGTCATCCAGCGGTGTACGAACTGCGACGTGCTGCGCCACCCCACCGGCCCGATGTGCGGCGAGTGCCGCTCGCTGGACTGGGACACCGTCGACGCCTCGGGCCGCGGCATCGTCTACAGCTTCGTCGTGAACCACCACCCGAAGATCGATGCCTTCGACTACCCGCTGATCGTGGCGACCATCGAGCTCGAGGAGGGCACGCGGCTGATCGCGAACATGACGGGCATCGCGCCCGATCAGGTCGAGATCGGCATGCCGGTGGAACTGGACTGGATCGACGCCGACCCGGAACTGACGCTTCCCGCGTTCCGGCCGGCCGCACGGGAGGACTCCTGATGGACTTCAACTTCACCGAAGAGCAAGAGGCGATTCGCGGCCTCGCCGACGAGGTCTTCACCAGCAAGGCCGACATCGACCGCGTCAAGGCGGTCGAGGGCACCGCCGAGCGGGTGGACCGCGACCTGTGGCGCGAGCTCGCCGGCACCGGTCTGCTCGGCATCGCGCTGCCGGAGAACCTCGGCGGCGGCGGGCTCGGGCTGTCCGAGCTGTACGTGCTGCTCGAGCAGCAGGGCCGCCACGTCGCGCCCGTGCCGATCTGGCCGACCGTGCTCGCCGCGCTGGCGATCAGCGAGTTCGGCACCGAGGAGCAGGCCGCCGCACTGGTGCCCGGCGCCGCGGACGGCAGCCACTTCCTCACCGTGGGGCTCGAGGAGTTCGGCCCCTACGTCGACGCCGCGCCCGCCACGGCGGCCGTGGTCGACGCGTCCGGCCGGTGGAGCCTGACCGGGGCCAAGGCGGTCGTGCCGGTCACCCACGTCGCGCACCGCGCGGTGGTCTCCGCGACCACCGAGACCGGGCCCGCGCTGTTCCTGGTGGACCTCGCCGCGGCCGGGGTCACGCTCGAGCAGACCGAGTCCACGACGCACGAGATCTGCGCCAACGTCGACTTCGACGCGGCGCCGGCCGAGCTGCTCGGCGCGGCCGACGGCACCACCGTCTCCTGGCTGATCGACCGGGTGGAGCTCGCGCTGGCCGCGATCCAGCTCGGTGTCGGCGCGGGCGCGGTGAGCCAGGCGGTGACCTACCTCAACGAGCGCAAGCAGTTCGGGCGCCCGCTCGCCACCTTCCAGGCCGTCAACCACCAGCTCGCCGACTGCTACATCGACCTCGAGGCGATGCGGGTGACCCTGTGGCAGGCCGCATGGCGGATGTCCGAGGGCCTGGACCCGGGCACCTCGGTGCTGGTCGCCAAGTGGTGGGCCAGCGACGGCGGCCAGCGCGTCGTGCACCGCACCACCCACGTGCACGGCGGCATGGGCGTCGACACCGATTACCCGGTGCACCGTCACCTGTTGTGGGGCAAGCAGATTGCCGCCACCCTGGGAGGCGCCAGCTCCGACCTGGCCCGTCTCGGCGCGCAGCTCGCCGCCGGTGTGGAGGTGGTCGCATGACCGCCGTGGCCACCGGTCGCAGCTACGACGCGATCGAGGTCGGCGACGTGCTGCCCGAGCTCGCGATCTCGCTGACCCGCACCCTCATCGTCTCCACCGCGATCGCCACCCGCGACTTCCAGGACGTGCACCACGACCCGGAGCTGGCCCGCGACCGCGGCTCGAAGGACGTCTTCATGAACATCCTCACCAGCAACGGCCTGGTGGGGCGGTTCGTCACCGACTGGGCGGGCCCGCACGCGACGCTGCGCCGCGTCGCGATCCGGCTCGGCGCGCCCAACTACCCCGGTGACGTCATGACGATGACCGGCGAGGTCGCCTCGAAGTCGGACCGGCAGGTGGTGGTCAACGTCCGCGGCGTCAACAGCCTCGGCCACCACGCGACCGGCACCGTCACCGTCGCGTTCCCCGACCGCACCAGCACAGGAGGGGCCGCCTGATGGCAGTCAGCCCGCTCTCCGGCGCCGCCGCGATCGTCGGCATCGGAGCCACCGAATTCTCCAAGAACTCCGGCCGCAGCGAGCTGCAGCTGGCCTGCGAGGCGATCGTCGCCGCGCTCGCCGACGCCGGCATCGACCCGTCCGAGGTCGACGGCCTGTCGACGTACACCTCCGAGACCAACGGCGAGGCGATCGTCGCCCGCAACTGCGGTCTCGGGGAACTGAAGTTCTTCTCCCGCATCCACTACGGCGGCGGCGCGGCCTGCGCGACCGTGCAGCAGGCCGCGATGGCCGTCGCGACCGGCGTCGCGGACGTGGTGGTCTGCTACCGCGCCTTCAACGAACGCTCCGGCGTGCGTTACGGCCTCGGCCAGCACGACCGGCCGATGGACAGCACCGCGGACCGCGCGGCGTATGCCTGGATGACCCCGCAGGGACTGTCGACTCCCGCTCAGTGGGTCGCCATGTTCGCCCGGCGCTACATGCATCAGTACGGTGCGACAAGTGAGGACTTCGGACGGGTCGCGGTGGTGGCGCGCAAGCATGCCGCCAACAACCCGAAGGCGTGGTTCTACGAGCGTCCGATCACGCTCGAGGACCACCAGAACTCGCGTTGGATCGCCGAGCCGCTGCACCTGCTCGACTGCTGCCAGGAGACCGACGGCGGCCAGGCCCTGGTCGTCGTCTCGGCCGAGCGGGCCAAGACGCTGGCCAACAAGCCCGTCGTCATCAAGGCCGCAGCGCAGGGGTCCGCGAAGGACCAGCACATGATGACCAGCTACTACCGTCCCGACATCAGCGGCATCCCGGAGATGGGGCTGGTCGGTCGGCAGCTGTACGCGCAGTCCGGCCTCACGCCGGAGCACATCGACGCGGCGGTCCTCTACGACCACTTCACCCCGCTGGTCCTCCCGCAGCTCGAGGAACTCGGTTTCTGCAAGCCCGGCGAGGCCAAGGACTTCATCCGCGAGGGCAACCTGGAGATCGGCGGGCGCCTGCCGTCGAACACGCATGGCGGTCAGGTGGGCGAGGCATACTTGCACGGCGTCAACGGAATTGCGGAAGGTGTGAGGCTGCTGCGAGGCACCTCGACCAACCAGCCGGATGGCGTGGAGAACGTTCTGGTCACCGCGGGCACCGCGGTCCCGACCAGCGCACTGATTCTGGGAGTGGATTAGTAGATGAGCACCACCGAAACCGTGGTCGAGAACGCCGGCAGCTGGCGCGGCACGGACCTGGGTACCCGCACCGTGAGCTACACCGAGCGCGACGCGATCATCTACGCGCTCGCCGTCGGTGCCTACGCCACCGAGCTGGACCTCGTCTTCGAGGACCGGCTGCGGGTGCTGCCGACCTTCGCGCTGACGCTGGCGCAGTGGGCGCCCGACGAGCTCGGCAGTCGCGGGGCGTTCGACACCAAGACCGCGCTGCACGGCTCGCAGGAGTTGCGGGTCCTCAAGCCGCTGCCGCGGTCCGGCGAGGTGACGCTGACGGCCTCCGTCGGCGAGGTGTGGGACAAGGGCGCGGCCGCCGTGTTCGAGGTGCTCGTCGAGTGCGAGTACTTCGTCGCGACGTGGTCGCTGTTCGCGCCGGGCTCCGGCGGCTTCGGCGGGGAGCGGGGGCCGTCCAAGCCCGCGGGCCCGGTCGGCGAGCCGAACGTGACCGCGGAGCTGGCGACCTGGGAGAACCAGACCGCGCTGTACCGCCTGCTCGGGGACATGCACCACATCCACATCGATCCCGAGGCCGCGGCCCGGATCAACCAGCCGCGCCCGATCATGCACGGGCTGTGCACCCTCGCGGCGAGCACGTTGCCGCTGGCGCGTGAGCTCGGCGTGCACCCGGCGGACCTGCTGGAGCTCTCCGGACGCTTTGCGGCCCCGGCGTTCCCGGGCCAGACGCTGCCGGTCCGCGGGTGGCGCGGCGACGCCGAGTCGTCCGATGTCACGGTGGAGTTCGAGGTGGGCGCGGACACCGTGGCCATCGGCGGTGCCCGGGCGAAGTTCGCACGGTGAGCACGTTGCTCGAGAACCCGGCCGACTTCACCGGCCGCGCGGTCCTGATCACCGGCGGCACCAAGGGAATCGGGCGCGTCGTCGCCGAGACCTTCCTCGCCGCCGGTGCCCAGGTGACGGTGTGCGCGCGGTCCGAGCCCGAGGCGCTGCCGGAGGCCGACGGCCGCCGCGCGGCGTTCCTGGCCGTCGACGTGCGGGACCCCGAGGCGGTCCGCGAGATGGTCGAGCAGGCCGCCGCGGCGATGGGGCGCCTCGACGTGCTGATCAACAACGCCGGCGGATCGCCGGACGCGGACGCCGCGGAGGTGTCGCCGCGGTTCGTGGAGAAGATCGTGGCGCTGAACCTGTTGGCGCCGTTCTACGTTGCGCAGGCAGCGAACCGGATCATGCGGGAGCAGTCCGACGGCGGGTCGATCGTAAACATCGGTTCGGTCTCCGCCCACGATCCGCAGCCCGGCACCGCCGCGTACTCCGCTGCCAAGGCGGGCCTGCTGGTGCTGACCCGCTCGCTGGCACTGGAGTGGGCGCCGAAGGTGCGGGTCAACCACATCACCACCGGACTGATCCGGACCGAGTCCGCGGCGTCGGTGTACGGCGAGGACGGCGGTGCCGCGGTGACGCGGACCCTGCCGATCGGGCGGATGGCGGTGCCGAACGACATCGCCGGCGCCTGCCTCTTCCTGGCCGGGCCGCTGTCGTCGTACGTCAACGGCGCGGACCTGGCAGTGCACGGCGGCGGCGAGTACCCTGCCCGGTACCTGGCGACTCATCCCGAGCTCGCCTGAGCCACAGGCACACTCGCGTGCCTGTCGGGCATGCACCTGGAGAACGCACCGCTGAAACGGAGAGCAACTGTGGGAATTCTCGACGGTAAGGTCGCGCTGATCACCGGCGCCGGGCAGGGCATCGGGCGCGGCATCGCGCTGGCCCTGGCGAAGGAGGGTGTCGCGATCGCGGTGGCGGGTCGGACCGAGGCCAAGCTGGACAAGACGGTCGCGAAGATCGAGGCGATCGGCGGTACCGCGATCCCGGTGCGTTGCGATGTGAGCAACGCGCAGGACATCGAGGCGGCGGTGGCCCGCACCGCCGCCGAACTCGGCGGCATCGACGTGCTGGTCAACAACGCCAACGACTGCAAGCCGGGGATGCTGCTCGACGCGGACGACGCCGAGTTCGAGAAGTCGTTCGCGACCGGGCCGTTGGCCACCCTGCGCACCATGCGGGCCTGCCATCCGCACATGAAGGCCCGGGGCGGCGGCTCGATCATCAACCTGGTGACCTCGGCGGCGGTCCGCTGGGACGCCAGCAACTACGGTGTCTACGGCTCCGTCAAGGAGGGCATGCGCTCGCTCACCCGCGCCGCGGCATGCGAGTGGGGACCGGACAACATCCGTGTCAACTCTGTTGCGCCGCACGCGCTCTCGCCGGGCCTGAAGTGGTGGATGGAGAACAACCCGGAGGAGGCCGCGGAGTTCGTCGCGAGCATCCCGATGGGCCGGGTCGGCGACCCCGAGACCGACATCGGCCGGGCCGTCGTCTTCCTGGTCTCCGAGGACTCCCGGTACCTGACCGGCGCGACCATCCCGCTCGACGGCGGCCAGTCCCGCTGGGGGTAGGCAATACTCGGTGCATGACCGACCTCGATCCGGACGACCTCGCCCGCAGGCAGCGTGAACTCGACGACCTCGGTCCCCGGCTGACCGGCACCGCGGCGCACAACCGGGTGATCGAGGGGGTGGCCGACGAGTTGGCCGAACTCGGATACGAGGTGCATCGAGACGAGCACCGGTTCGATCGCTGGGACCTGCCCGAGGGTCCCGACAGCCTGGGCTTGGAGCTGCCCGACGGGCCGGTGCGGATCTCGTCGGTGTTCCCGTACTCGGGTCTTACGGGCACTGCGGGAGTCACGGCCACGCTGCGGTACCTCGGTGCCGGCCGGCGCTGGTCGCAGGCTCGTGGCGAGATCGCCGTCGTGGAGGTCGCGCACCCCGAGTTCCCACGGGACCTGCTGGTTCGAGACTGGGACGCGGACGCGAGTACGCAGCGGTTGCGTAACCCGGTGCTGTCGGCGACGCTGCTCGGCCCGGACCTGGACAAGGCCCGGAAGGCGGGCGTGCGCGCGGTCGTCGCGGTGTGGCGCGACATGACCGAGGACAACGCCCGCGGCCAATACCTGCCGTTCACCCAGCCGTACCACGATCTCCCGGCGCTCTGGGTGGCGGGCGAATCCGGCGAGCGCCTCCTGGCCGCGGCCCGGGCCGGTACCCGCGCGACGCTCCGGATGAACGGCAGTATCGATCGGCACTGCAGGACGGACATGGTGTGGGCCGTCTCCGCCGGATCGGAACGCTCCGAGACGATCCTGGTGGTGACCCACAGCGACGGGACCAACGGCGTCGAGGAGAACGGCCACCTGGGATTGCTCGAGCTCGCCCGCCACGCGGCCCGGCACCAGCACCGACGCACCTTCGTTTTCGTGCTCACCACGGGGCACCTGCGCATCCCGGCGATCTCCAGTCACGGGCAGGCAACCAGCGCCTGGATGGGGGCGCACCCGGAACTGTGGGAAGGCGGCCCGAGCGGGGCGCGGGCCGTCGCGGGGCTGTGCCTGGAGCACCTCGGCGCGAGGGCGGATGTCGAGGACATTGCGGCCGGCACGTACAGCGTGACCGCCGATACGGAGCCAGAACTGCTCTACGCCACCACATCCGAGCTGCGGGACATGGTGGCGGGCACCTGGCGGGCCGCAGTCGCGCCCGACACCGTCATCTCGGCGCCGGGTCCACTGGTGCACTTCGGTGAGGCCGAACCGATGTACGAGCGCGGCATTCCGTCGGTCGCACTTGTCACCGCGCCCCAGTACCTCCTGGCACTGAGGGAACCGGGCAGCGAGTCGCTGGTCGACGTCGACCTGATGGCGCGTCAGATCGAAGGGTTCCGTCGCCTGCTCGACCGGCTGGACGCGGCGCCTGTGGGAAGCCTGGGGACGGTGCGTCGGCCCAGCCGATTCCGCAAGGTCCGGGCGGTCCTGCGCCTGATTGCGATCAAGCGCAGGACCGGTCGGTCGGGCTGAGCCCCCGGTCGGTCAGTGCGCGACCGGGCAGGCGCCGTAGTTCACCTGCAGTTCCTTGACTCCGTTGAGCCAGCCGGAACGCAGCCGCTGCGGGTCACCCAGGCGGGAGATGTCCGGCAGGTGGTCTGCGATGGCGTTGAAGATCAGGTCGATCTCCACCCGGGCCAGGTTCGCGCCCATGCAGTAGTGCGCCCCGGTGCCGCCGAAACTCAGGTGCGGGTTGGGGTTCCGGGTGATGTCGAACTTGGTCGGCTGATCGAAGACGTCCTCGTCGAAGTTGGCGGAGCTGTAGTACATGACCACCCGCTGCCCCTTCTTGATGGGCGTGCCCGACAATTCGGTGTCCGCCAATGCGGTGCGCTGGAACGCGATCACCGGTGTGGACCAGCGCACGATCTCGTCGGCGGCGGTCGAGGGCCGCTCCCGCTTGTACAGCTCCCACTGGTCCGGGTTGTCGAGGAACGCCAGCATGCCGTGGGTGATGGCGTTGCGGGTGGTCTCGCTCCCCGCGACCGCGAGCTGAATCACGAAGTAGCCGAACTCGTCCGGGGCCAGCGCGTGCCCGTCGACGTCCGCGTGGACCAGGCTGGTGACGATGTCGTCGGCCGGGCAGGCGCGCCGCTGTTCCGCCATCTGGTACGCGTACCCGAGGATGTCGATCGAGGCCTGCAACGGGTCGCCGGCGACCTCCGGGTCGTCGTAGGCCGTCATCTGGTTGGTCCAGTCGAAGATCTTGCCGCGGTCCTCCTGCGGCACGCCGAGCAGTTCCGCGATGGCCTGCAGCGGCAGCTCGCTGGCCACCTCGGTGACGAAGTCGCCGGTGGGGTTCTGCGCGGCCGCGGTGACGATGAGCGCGGCCCGCTCCGCGAGGGTCTCGCGCAGGGACGACACGGCCCGCGGGGTGAACATCCGCGAGACGAGCTGTCGCAGCTGGGTGTGCTCGGGGGCGTCCTTGTTCATCAGCACGATGCGCTGCATCTCGACGCTCTCGCGGGTGATGTCGTCGGCGTAGCGCGGCACCGCGGTGTTCTCCCAGGACGAGAAGACGTCGCTGCGCCGGGAGATCTCCTTGACGTCGGCGTGCTTGGTGACCACCCAGAAGCCGTCGTCGTCGAACCCGCCGACGTCGCGGGGCTGCGGGTTCCACCAGATCGGCGCGGCGCGTCGCAGCTCGGCGAACTCGCGCAGCGGCAGCCGCCGGGCGTAGATGTCGGGGTCGGTGATGTCGAAGCCCGCGGGGAGATCGGGCGCGCTGCTGGTCATGTGCGTACTCCTGCCGACGACAATTTCGTTATAGGGTGTATTGATACACCTGCTCGGGCGTTCCCGTGGGCGTTTGACCTCCCGGTTGCCCGGGTTGCGCGGTATGGGTGCCTCTCAGCGTCCTGCCAGTTTCACTGAGTAAATTTCGGCGGATGCACCGCCGACTCACCGAACTTCCCCGCGACTGGGCCCTTGTCGTCCTGGCCCTGCTGATCGCCGCCCTCGCGGTGACGGTGCTCGGGCCCTGGAAGATGGCCACCAACCCGCTGATTCGTGACTCGACGTCGATGTACAGCTGGGTCGACGAGGCGACGTCGGGCTGGTCGGCGCAGGCCGGAACGCTCACCGAGCTGGTCACCGAGGGGCTGCTGGTGGTGCTCGCCGGGCTGCTGGCGTTGACCGTGTGGTGGGCGAGGGCCGACATCCGTGTCGTCGCGGTCGGGGTGGCCGGCGCGGCCGGTTTCGTCGGGTCGGCGGCGTCCACGCTGGTGGTCAAGGCGATGATCGCGGAACCGCGGCCGTGTGAGGCGGTGCCCGACATGCATGCGCTCTCCGAGTGCCCGCCTATCGGCGACTGGTCCTTCCCGAGCAACCACTCCGGCATGGCGGCGGCGCTGGCGACGGCGGTGGTGCTGGCGGGCCTGGCGGCCGGGAGCCGGCGGACCTGGCTGATGGTGGTCGCGGTGCTGACGGCCGTCGTCACCGCAGCGCTGCGGGTGGTCAGCGGTGTGCACTACCCGCACGACGTGGTGGCCGGGCTGGTGTTCGGCGCATCCATCACATTGGCGGTGACGGTGGTGCTGGCGCCGGTCGCGGTCGCGGTGCTGGCCCGGGTGGGACTGGGCGGTCGAGGCGAGGACTCGGTGGAGGCGCTCACCGAACCCCTGCGCGTGACGCACCGCCGATAGGCGCGATCGGCCGTCACGCGACCTGTCGGTGTCACCGCGCAGGCTCGAGGACGGTTCGGTGCACCTGTCCGGCGGCCCGACGGTTCGGCGATCGAAACTTGTACGATCGTCCAATTTCGAGCGGAGGGGACCGCGCACCATGGCTCGACCGTCGAAACCGTTGATCAGTCGCACCGCCGCAGTGGCGGCGGCCATCGCGATCATCGACGGCGAGGGTCTGGACGCGTTCAGCCTCCCGCGTCTGGCCAAGCATCTGGGCGTCAAGGCGCCGTCGTTGTACCACCACTTCTCCGACAGGACGGAGATCCTGACCGAGGTGGCGCGTGGGATCGTGCTCGAGACCGCGGTCCCGCGCCAAGAGGACTTCGGCAATTGGCAGGACTGGGTTGTCGCGTACGGCTTGAACTTCCGGGATGTGGTGATTCGGCACCGCAATGCTGCGCCGCTGATGCTGCAGTTCCTCCCGCGCAACCTCGTCACCGACTACTTCGAGGCCGCGGCGGTGTACCTCGCCGGTGCGGGAGTTCCTGCGCGGCTACATGTTCAGATACTCGACGGGCTCGAGAAGCTCACGCTGGGCGCCACCCTCACCGAGGCGATGAGGCCCGAGGCCACGCGTTCCGTCGTCTTCGCCAAGGTAGACCGAGTTGCCCACCCGGTCCTCGACGCCGCACTCGCATCGAATCAACGGACGCCGAAGCAGCTGTACGAACAGATGATGCGCAGCTTCCTGTCCGGCGTTCTTCACGACGGCCTGGTGGGCAACTCGAACTGATCACGGAGCGTCGTCGAGCACCCGGTCCACGGCGTCGGCCGCGGTCACCGAGTCCTCGTGCTCCCACACCCGCACCACCCGCCAGCCGGCGTCGGCGAGTCGGGTGTCGGTGTCGCGGTCGCGGGCGACGTTGGTGTCCAGCTTGGCCGCCCACCAGCTGGCGTTGTTCTTCGGCCGGGTGCCGTGCACGGGGCAGCAGTGCCAGAAGCAGCCGTCGACGAACACCGCGACCCGGGCGGTCGGGAACACCAGGTCGGCGCGTCGTCGCAGGCCCGGCAGCGGTGCCCGGTCCACCCGGTAGCGGCGGCCGCGCCGGTGCAGTTCGCGGCGCAGTGCCAGCTCCGGCGCGGTGTCGCGGCGGCGCTGTTCACGCATCCGGGCGCGGACCGACGCGGACGCGGGTACCGGGGTCGAGGCCGGCTCGTGGTCCGCAGTCGGCTCGTGGTCGGGCACAGCCATGACGCCATTGTCACGCGGCGCGGGCCGGATACCCACCCATGCGGTCGAGATGTTCGGTGACGTCGTCGAGGAAGCCGGGCACGAAGCGGAGGCTGCCCATCCCGACCCGTCGCAGGAAGCCGGCGGTGGCCCGCGCGGAGAGCAGCTTCGAGTCGTCGAGGAACCCGCCGAGATCCTCGTACCGGTCCTGCACCGGCCAGGTGCTGAGGTCAGCCCGGAAGGCGGAGCCGTCCTGTCCCCAGGCCGCGATCGGCCAGGCGTCGCCCGGCTTCAGTAGCCGGTCGGTGGAGCCGTCGTAGGGCAACGGGTTCGCCAGCCGGTCGCCGACCCACGACGACATCCGGGTGCTGACGGCGTTGCCGACCAGCTTCCAACGGTGCCCGGCGCGCAACCCGGGCACCTCCAGTGCCGGTCGGGTCCAGTCGGGGTCGAAGCCCTGCAGCCGTTCGGCGCCGATGATGCCGGGGGTGACCAGTTCGCCGGTGAGCATCCGCACCGCCGGGGGACTGGCGATGCCGAGCGACGAGCCGCCCTTGAGTGTGGGGATGGCGTTGACGGCCCAGCCGAGACCGCGGGTCCCCTCGGTCCAGTAGAAGCCACACGGGTGATCGCCGGGGTCGCCCTCGTCGGCGGGGCCGGCGTCGTCGGCAAAGAGCACCTCGCGGGGGTCCTCGGTGCGCGAGGCCAGCATCAGCACCCGCTGCCGGCGCTGCGGCAGCCCGAATGCGCGCGCGTCCACCACCCGGTACGCCCACCGGTAGCCCATCTCGTCGAGCGCCGAGGTGACGTGCCGCATCGCGGCACCACGGCCGAGTTGCAGCATGAAGGGCACGTTCTCGAGCAGTAGCCAGCGGGGACCCTTCTTCCGCTTGACCAGTCGGAACACCTCGTCGACGAGGCCGGAGCGGGAGCCGGTGATGCCGACCGTCCGGCCGGCCTGGGACAGGTCCTGGCAGGGGAAGCCCGCGGTGACGAGGTCGATGCCTGAGGGCAGGGAGCGCAGCGCGGTGACGTCGGTGTGCAGGTCGGCGCCCGGGAACCGCGCGGCGAGCACGGCCTGTGCGCCGGTGTCGATCTCGCAGTAGAGCTCGGTGTCCCAGCCGTGTTCGCTCAGGCCCAGTTCGAGGCCGCCGATGCCCGCGAAGAGCCCTACCGCCCGCCCGCTCACCTGACTCCCTACCGCCGTTCCCGCTCGTACGGCCGTCCGACACGACCGAAGGAAACCGTACCCGGCTTTTTGGGTGTTCCCCAACGTCACATTGGGGAACGCCGGGATACCCGATGTGACATTGGGGAGAGTCGGAGTGAGAGCGAGTGGGGGAGCGGTCGGTCAGCGGCGCAGCAGGGGCAACCGCCGCCTGACCCGGGCCGCGTCGACCAGCTCCCGGACGTCGGTCAGCTTCACGCGGGGGCGTCCGGACGCGGCGCCGCGGGCACGTTCGGCGGCGTCGATCGCCCGCCAGCCGCGGTAGTCGATGCGGGCCGGCTGACGAGCGGCGACGAGCCTGTTCAGGTCGGTGCGGCTGCCGACCGGGCGGTCGAGCCGGCCGGCCTGGAAGTCCTCGAGCAGGCGCGCGACGGTGTCCTTGGCGCAGGACTTGTTGGTCCCGATCACGCCGCTCGGTCCGCGTTTGATCCAGCCGGTGACGTAGACGCCGTCCACCGTCCTCCCGGCGTGCCGGGCGCGGCCGTGGTCGTTGGGGATGATGCCGCGGCGTCCGTCGAACGGCACGCCGGGGACGGCCCTGCCGCGGTAGCCGATCGACCGGAGCAGCAGTGACGCCGGTACCTGCTCGGTGGTCGCGGTGGGGCGGGCCGACAGGACGCCGCCGTCGCCGAGCGCCAGTTCGTTGCGGACGACGGCGACGGCCTCGACACGGTCGTCGCCGACCACCCCGGTCGGCGACGTCAGGTACCGGAACACGATCCGCCTGTGTCCGGGATCCGGTGTGCAGTCGGCGAACTCGCGCACCAGCTGCATCTTGAACACGGTCGACGGCTCGAGCTCGCCGCGGTCGAACTGCAGGGCGGTGGCCGCGTCCAGTTCGAGGTCGGCGGGGTCGATCACCGGTCCACGCCGGCCAGGTCGCCGAGCGCCAGGAACTCCGGCGCGCTGAACGCGGCCTGCGCGGGCCCGCGTCGACCCAGCAGCACCACCTCGCGAACCTTGCTGTGGCGCAAGGCCTCGAGCGCGTGGTCGGCGATGTCGGTGGCGGCCAGTTCGTCGACGCTCATGGTGAGGATCCGGGCGACGTCGAGCGCGACATTTCCGTTGCCGACGATCACCACCCGCTCGCCGGACAGGTCGAATCGGGCGTCGGTGTGGTCGGGGTGCCCGTTGTACCAGGCGACGAACTCCGTCGCGGCGTGGCTGCCCGGCAGGTCCTCGCCGGGGATGCCGAGGCGGCGGTCGTGCGGCGCGCCGACCGCGTAGATCACCGCGTGGTGGTGGTCGAGCAGGTCCTGGTGGCTCAGGTGCCGGCCCACCTCGACGTTGAGGTGGAACTGGAAGCCGTCCTTGGCCGCAGTCCAGTCGAAGGAGTCCGAGACGGCTTTGGTGCCGGGATGATCCGGTGCCACGCCCGCTCGGATCAGCCCCCACGGGGTGGGCAGCTTCTCGAAGACCTCGACCTCGACGTCCGAGTGGACGAGCAACTCCTCGGCGGCGTAGCAGGCGGCCGGGCCGGCGCCCACGATCGCCACCCGCAGCGTGCCGAGGTCCACCCGCTTGGCCTCGGTCGGCCGCAGCGGCGCCCAGCCCGCCGACATCGGGTGCTTGGCGTAGTAGTTCTCGTTGATCTCGGTGTACCGCGAGTCCTTCTCGGCCAGTTGATCTTCCGGAAAGATGGCATTGACCGGGCAGGCGTCGACGCAGGCCCCGCAGTCGATGCAGGCCTGCGGCTCGATGTAGAGCATCTCGGTGGTGGCGAACTGCGCCTCCTCCGGCGTCGGATGGATGCAGTTGACCGGACACACCGCGACGCAGGACGCGTCGTTGCAGCACGCCTGGGTGATCACGTAGGCCATGACAGACGGTTCCTCGGGGAGCGGGTGACGGGGTGGGCAATGGGCCGGGGAGGGCGAGGGGCCGGGGAGGGCGAGGGGCCGGGGAGGGCGAGGGGCCGGGGAGGGCGAGGGGCGGTCGGGCCGCGGTCAGAGCAGGTGGACCTTCTCGTACAAGATCCTCGACGGTCCACCCACCAGGCCGGAACCGTCGAGGAACTGCATCAGCTTCGCCCCGGACCTGCGGACCCGGTCCTGGTAGTGGGTGTTGGTCTTGGCGGCCGCGATGGCGCGCCGCGGGTCCAGGCCGGCATTGGCGTAGACGTCCTTGCTGATCATCGACTTCATCACGAAGAACACGACGGTTGCGGTAAACACCCTCTCGGCCGCGAGCCGGGCCCTGCTCGCCCCCTCGAGCCGGCGGCCGACCTCCTCGCGGGCGAAGCGGATGTGCCGCGCCTCCTCCAGCACGTGGATCCTGCTCACCGTGCGGGTGACGGGCTGCACGCGCTCGTCCTTCATGAAGTCGCGCTGCATCATGTCGAGGATCTCCTCGGCGGCCATCACGCTGGCGTATGCATTGGCGCCCTTGAAGAAGTTGCCCCACAGCTTGCCGAGCCGGTGGATGACGGGGTGCGGGCCGTAGCTCGGCATGCCGAGCCGCTCGCCGGCGCGGGCGAACATCACGGAGTGCCGGCACTCGTCGGCGATCTCGGTGAGCGCGAACTGCACGTGGCGGGTGTGCTTGTCGCGGCTGTAGACGTCGCGCAGCAGCATCTGCATGAGCAGGATCTCGAACCACAGCCCGACACCGGAGACGCTGGCCGCCTCGTGCTTGGTGAGCTCGACCCGCTGTTCCATGGTCATCTCGTCCCACAGGGCGGTGCCGTAGAGCGTGCTCCACTCCGGGGTGAGCCCGTACTTGTCGGTCGGCACCGGGGCGTCCCAGTCGACCTCGATCATCGGGTCGTAGGACTTGCGTGCGGAGGAGGCCAGCAGTCTCGCGGCGGTCTCCTCGCGATCGGAGACCGGGTGGCGATGAATCGGGATGGCGGTGGTCATTCCCGGCCCTTCGTTTATGTAACAACGAGTAACAGTTACTCGGACTGTGCTGCTGCCGGGGTGGCGTGACAACAGTCACTCGGAATCGGTCGGACGCCGTAAGTTCGGGTCGCCAAACTTTTTGATATGGTCGATCAAATATTATCGAGTAGAACGAGGTGATCGGTGGAAAGCGTCCGCGTCGAGACGGTCGAACGGGCGCCTGCGCGCCGGGGCTCGGGCGTCGGGCGGCTCATCGCGCTCGCGGGTCCGGCCTTTGTCGCGGCGATCGCGTACGTGGACCCCGGGAACGTCGCCGCCAACCTCACCGCCGGCGCCAAGTACGGATACCTGCTGGTGTGGGTGCTGGTCGCGGCCAACGCGATGGCGGTGCTCGTGCAGTACCTCTCCGCCAAGCTCGGCCTGGTGACCGGTCGGTCACTGCCGGAGATGCTCGGCGAGCGACTGCGCCCGACGCAGCGCAAGGCGTTCTGGGTGCAGGCCGAGTTGGCCGCCGTCGCGACCGACGTGGCGGAGGTGATCGGTGGCGCCATCGCGTTGAACCTGCTGTTCGGGGTACCGCTGCCGCTCGGCGGGCTGATCACCGGCGCGGTGTCGATGGCCATCCTGGCCACCCAGTCCCGTGGTCAGCGCACCTTCGAGTTCGTGGTGATCGGCCTGCTCGCGATCATCACGCTCGGTTTCGTGAGCGGCCTCGCGTTCACGGACGTCGACGGCGGGGAGGCACTGCGCGGGCTGGTGCCGCGGTTCGCGGGCACCGAGACCGTGCTGCTGGCCGCCAGCATGCTCGGCGCGACCGTGATGCCGCACGCCATCTACGTGCATTCCGCGCTGGCCCGCGATCGGCACGGCCGTGGGATCAAGGCCGCTCTGCTGCCGAGGCTGCTCAAGGCCACCAAGCTGGACGTGGGCTTCGCGTTGCTGGTGGCGGGCTCGGTGAACATCGCGATGCTGCTGCTGGCCGCGTCCGCGCTGCGCGGGTTCGAGGGCACCGACACCATCGAGGGCGCGCACGCCGCCATCTCCAGCGCGCTCGGCCCGGCCGTGGCGGTGGTGTTCGCGGTAGGACTGCTGGCGTCCGGCCTGGCGTCGACGTCGGTCGGATGCGCGGCGGGCGCGGAGATCATGCAGGGGCTGCTGCACTACCGGATCCCGATGCTGTTGCGGCGCACCGTGGTACTGATCCCGGCGCTGGTGGTGCTCTCCCTGGGTATCGACCCGACCATGGCGCTGGTGATCAGCCAGGTGGTGCTGAGCTTCTGCATTCCGTTCGCACTGATTCCGCTGGTGCGGATGACGTCGGAGACCGCCTTGATGGGCGAGCACCGCAACCGGCGCGGCACGACGGTCGCGGCGTGGACGGCCACCGGCGTCATCGTCGCACTCAACGCGGCGCTGTTGGTGCTGACGGTCGTCGGGGGCTGACCCGGCCCGCTCGGCGCACCGACGTCGCCACTGCCGGTCGGTCGTGGACCGCGACCGGCCGGCGGGAGGTCAGCCGGCGTCGGCGGTGGCGAGTTCCTCGGCCGTCGTCGACGCGGGGGCGCCCTTGCGCCCGGGTGCCCAGATGCCGACGGCCACCGCCGCGACGAGCATCACCCCGGCCAGCACGTACGACGCGTGCGACATCCCGGCCATGAACGCCGACCGGGCGAATTCCGCGAGCTGCTCGCCCTGCGGGCCGCCGGCGAACTTGGCCACCTCGAGCGCCGCGGCCAGCGAACTGCCGACCGGCTCCTTCGCAATCTCCGGCGCCGCGGCGACGGCGGGCGCGATGTTGTGGCTGTAGGTCGCCGCGAGCAGGCTGCCTGCCAGTGCGGTCCCGACCGCCGCGCCGATCTCCCGGGTCGCGTCGTTCACCGCGGAGGCGACGCCCTGCTTGCCGTCCGGGGTGTTCTCGACGATTCCGGTGGTCGCCGGCGCGGTGCACAGGCCGAGCCCGAAGCTGAAGATCAGCAACGCGACCACGGCGGGTCCGTATCCGCCGTCGGCCTCCAGCCTGCCGAGTAGCACCAGGCTGATCCCGGCCAGCGCGAGCCCGGCGAAGGTGAGTGTCCGCATCCCGACCCGCGGTATCAGCCAGGGCGTGACCGCGGAGACCGCGATCATCGGCACGGACATCGGGGCCAGCGCGAGCGCGGCCTGCAGTGCGCTGTAGTCGAGTACCAACTGCATGTACTGGATGAGCAGGAAGAACAGGCCGAAAGTCCCGACGAACTGCAGGGTCAGCGAGGCCGCTCCGGCACCGAACCCGCGGACCCCGAACAGCCGTACGTCCAGCAGCGGATGCTCGCGGCGCAGCTCGACGGCCGCAAACGCGACCCCGGCCGCGATGCCCACGATCAGCGCGACGGCCACCAGGGGATCGGTCCAGCCGCGGATCGGCCCCTCGAGCAGGCCCAGCACGAACAGCCCGATCGCGGCCGTGGACAGCACTGCCCCGAGGATGTCGAAGGCGGGCGAGTCCTGGTCCCGGGACGACGGCAGGGTCCAGGCGAGGGCGAACAGGACGAGTGCCGCCACGGTGAAGCCGACGAAGATCGACTGCCACTGCCACAGTTCGAGCAGCAGGCCCGACACCAGTAGTCCCGCGATCCCGCCGGACGCCGCGACCCCGGCCCAGATGGCGACGGCCCTCGACCGCTGCGCCGGCGGGAAGCTCACGGTCAGCAGCGACAGGGTCGCGGGCATCACCAGGGCGGCACCGACGCCGGCCACCGCGCGCGATCCGATCAGCCACTGGGGCGAGTCGAGGAAGATCGGGACGACGGATGCCGCGGCGACGATCAGCAGCCCGATGACCAGCACGCCGCGGCGGCCGTACCGGTCACCGAGCGCACCCGCGGGTAGCAGCAGAGCGGCCAGCGTGAGGGTGTAACCGTCCACGATCCAGGTCAGCTGGCTCTGGGTGGCGCCGGTGTCCAGCGCGAGGCCGGGCAGGGCGGAGTAGAGGGCCGCGGCTGCGGCCATGACCATCGCCACCGCGGCGCACACGACGGTGAGCGTCCATACTTCCCGGGCGGACCATTTCGTCTCGTCGAGCGGGGATTGCCGGATCATGTCGACCTCTCGATAGCGAAACAAGACCGTTGGTATTGTTAGTAACAAGACCGCCAGTATCGTTTGTGGCCGGCGGTTCCACAACCCCCTCGGAGGCGCCATGGGCGAGCAGCCCACCACCGCGGCCGATGCCGGGTCCCGTGAGGACCCGCGCAAGGTGCGCTCACGGGCCCGGCTGCTCGACGCGGCCACCGCCCTGTTGGTCAAGGGCGGGACAGAGGCCGTCACCATCGACGCGGTCACGCGCGCGGCGAAGGTGGCCCGTGCGACGCTGTACCGCCACTTCGACAGCGGCACCGAACTTCTCGCGGCCGCCTTCGGGCGACTGGTGCCACCCGTGGCGGCGGGGCCGGAGGGCGGCGACCTCCGCGAACAGCTCGTGTCCCTGCTGACCGCGCAGGCCAAGCTGATCGAGGAGGCCCCGATGCAGCTGACCGCGATGTGCTGGCTCGGGATGGGGCCCGGGCTCGGTGACCACCCCGACCACTCCGACCGTCCGGAGCTGCGGTCGCTGCGGCGGCACATCGCCGAGCAGTACCGGCTGCCGTTCGACCGGATCTTCGCCGGCACTCCGGCTCGCGAGTTGCTCGGCGACATGGATCGGGAGTTGGCGTTGGCGCAGTTGGTCGGGCCGATCGTGTTCACCCGGCTCGCGACCCTGCCCCCACTGGGACCGGACGCCTGCGAGCGAATCGTCGACGACTTCCTGCGGGCCAGGTCCGCGGCGAACTGATCCTCGCGTTCCCCTGAGGGTGCGAATTCGCTGTTCGGCCTCGCACGGCGGTCGGTCGCGCGGATACTATGAATCAGCGCAGCTCGACGACCCGGTGCGGCTGAGGATCGAGCGCAGCATGTGTCAGGCCGCCGCGGGTTCGATGGAAGTGGCAGATGCCATTCCGGTCCGTCCCGGTACGGGCAGAGTCTGGCGGCGTCGGACCTGGCGATAAGGGGACGCACGATGCTCAAGAGAATTGCACTGCTGATCGTGACGGCGATGGCGATGTTCGGGTTCCTGGCGGTCGGGCCCGCGGCCGCCGCGGAGCGGGCCGTCCTCGGCGGTGGCTCCGGGATCCTCCTCGGCGGAGAGGCGATGTGCACGCTGACGACCATCGGCCACGACAACGCCGGCCGCCTGGTCGGCATCACCGCGGGACACTGCGGTGAACCGGGGATGGCTGTCGAGGCGCCGGACCGGCAAGATCTCGGCGTCCTCGGGCACATGGTCGCCAAGAGTCGGGAGCTCGACTACTCGGTGATCGAGTTCGACGCGTCCCGGGTGACTCCGGTGAACCGTGTCGGCAACGTCACCATCACCGGGATCGGTGCGCCCGCGAGCTTCCCGGCCATCGTGTGCAAAGAGGGTCTGACGACGGGTAACACCTGTGGCGTGGTGTGGGGAGACCTGCTGCAGAGCAACGAGACCTGGACCCAGATGTGCGTTATAGAGGGTGACTCGGGAAGCCCGGTGGTGCTCGGCACTACCCTGGTGGGCATGGTGAATGCGTACGTGGGATTCGCGTGTCTGGGCCCGGAGCTCGGCACGAACATCGACGTCATCATGAGCGACATCAACGCTCGTGGCGGCGCCGGCGCGGGCTTCCGCCCGATCTAGCCGCCGATGCCACCTCGCAAGAACAGCGTCGACCGCCTGACCGAGCAGGACCTGACAGAACTGGCAGCAGCGGTCGCCGCCGGTAAACGCGCGATCGTGTACCTCAACGACGCCACCCCGAGTCTCGGTTTGGCAGAGGGGTGTTCGGCCCGAGTGCTGTCCATTGACGGCGCCACCGTGCTGATCCGACCGAAGGGCGTCAACGACGAGTTGCCGTTCGAGGCCGACGAGCTGCGCCGTACCCGCCTCCCGGCAAAGGCGGCGGCCCGGGCGGCCAAGGCCGCGTCGGCCAAGCCCGCGGTCGCGAAGCCTGCGTCGGCCAAGCCCGCGGTCGCGCAGCCTGCGGTCGCGAAGCCCGCGTCGGTCAAGCCCGCGGCCGCCAAGTCCGCGGTAGCGAAGCCCGCCGTGGCCGCGGCCCCGAAGTCGGTGCCCGCCAAGGTTGTCGACACCCGGGTGGCGCCCGCCGCCCCGCCCAAGCCGGCGCCGGTTGCGGCGACGGTCTCCGCCACTCCACCGAAGGCAACCGTGACCGCACCGAAGGCCGATCCCGACACCCGGGCGTCCGAGAACACCGCACCCGCGCCGCGGCGGGCCCGCCGCGCGAAGGACCCGGCGAGCGTCAGCGTCACGCTGCACGCCGAGGCGGGCAACGAGTGGACGGTGACGGTCACCCACGGCGAACGGCGTCCAGGCAAGGCCGCTCCGGTGTCCGCGGACGCGGTGGAGCGGGCGGTCCGCGAACTCGGCGACCCGGCCGCCGAGCAGGCGGTCGCGTCGGTGCTCTCGGCGGCCCGCGAGGCCGCGGCCCGCCGGGTCGAGGAGCTCAGCCGGCAGCTGGCGGAGGCCCGTGACACCCTGGAATCGCTGGGAGCCGAGGGGATCTGATTGCGCGGCGCGGGGCCTGGCGGGTTCAGGCCCGGCGCAGGGCGTGGGCCTTGAGGCGGTTGTATCCACGCACCCGGAGGGTCCGCAGCGACCGCAACTGCACCTCGGTGTCGTCGGCGAGGGCGTCCGCGAGGTCGGTGTCGACCAGCACGGTGCCGGGCCGCGCCGAACTGGTCAGCCGCGCGGCGACGTTGACCACCGAGCCGTAGGCGTCGCCGAACCGGACCAGCACCGTGCCCATCGCCAGCCCGACCCGCAGGTCCGGCAGCTCCTCCGTGCTGTGCGCCGCGTCCTGCAGCGCCAGCGCGATCCGGGCGGCGTCGGCGGGGTTCTCGACCGCGAACATCACCTCGTCGCCGACGTTCTTGATCACCCAGCCGCGACCCTGGCTGATCACGTTGGTGACGGTGGACTCGAAGTACTCCAGCAGTCGGGTGAGCTCGGTGACGTCGATCCGCCGGGTCAGGCTCGTGTAGCCGACCATGTCGGCGAAACCGATGACCAGGGTGCGGGTCTCGGATTCCTCCCCGCGGTTGTCGAGGAACCGGGCGGCGTTCGAGGCCAGGTGGCGGCGCCACACGTACGACTGCAACTCCTGCAGGGTGGGGAGCATCTGCTCCGCGACGAGGGCGGCCTGCGCGGCGACCGCGAGCACGCTGACCTCCTCGTGGCCGGTCCGTTCGCGCTCCACCCGCTCCAGGATGTGGCTGTTCAGCAGACCCAGTTGCCACTCCGCCAGCCGGGAGAAGGACTGACCCAGCGCCCGGGTCACCGACACCTCGAGGTCGGGGTCGATGATGCCGCGGTCGACAAGTGAGGTGATGCTGCCCAGCGCGGCGACGTCGGAGTCGGTGAACATCGGTGCGTCCGGGTCGGAGTCGACCGCGAAACCCATTGCGATCCAAAGTCGTTGTGCGCGTTCGAGTGGGATGCCGGACAGCTCGGCGACCTGCTGACGGGTGTACTTGATCTCGCCGCCCAGCAGGTTGCGCTCGATCTCGGCCTGGATCATGGCGAACTCGCGGGCCTGCCGCCGTCCGGGGGGATGCTCAGCCACACACCGCCCCGTTCGACGCCGAACCGACCAGCTTCGCGTACTTGGCCAGCACGCCACGGGTGTAGCGGGGCGGCAACGGTTCCCAGCCCTGGCGTCGCCGGTCGAGTTCGTCGGCGTCGACCAGCAGGTCCAGGGTTCCGGTGCTGACGTGGAGGCGGACGGCGTCGCCGTCGCGGACGAAGGCGATCGGTCCACCGTCGACCGCCTCCGGGGCCACATGCCCGACGCACAGGCCGGTGGTGCCGCCGGAGAAGCGTCCGTCGGTCAGCAGCAGCACGTCCTTGCCGAGGCCGGCGCCCTTGATGGCCGCGGTGATGGCGAGCATCTCCCGCATCCCGGGCCCGCCCTTGGGTCCCTCGTAGCGGATCACCACGGCATCGCCGGCGGTGATGGTGCCGTCCTCCAGCGCGTCGAGTGCGGCACGTTCGCGGTCGAACACCCTTGCCGTGCCGCTGAACACGTCGGACTCGAAGCCCGCCGACTTGACCACCGCACCACCGGGCGCCAGCGAGCCCGACAGGATGGTGATGCCGCCGGAGGGGTGGATCGGCGAGGACATCACCCGGAGCACCACGCCGTCGGGGTCCGGCGGGTTGATCTCGGCCAGGTTCTCCGCCATGGTCTTGCCCGTCACGGTGAGGCAGTCCCCGTGCAGCATGCCCGCGTCGAGCAGCGCCTTCATCACCACGGGAACGCCGCCCTTGCGGTCGACGTCGAGCATCACGTGCTTGCCGAAGGGCTTGACGTCCGCCAGGTGCGGCACCTTCGCGCCGATCCGGGAGAAGTCGTCGAGGGTCAGCTCCACCTCCGCCTCGTGGGCGATGGCGAGCAGGTGCAGCACCGCGTTGGTGGAGCCGCCGTATGCCATCACGACCGCGATGGCGTTCTCGAATGCCTTCTTGGTCATGATGTCCCGGGCGGTGATGCCCTGCTCGATCAGCCGGACGACGGCCTCGCCGCTGCGCCGCGCGTAGCCGTCGCGTCGACGGTCGGAGGCGGGCGGCGCGGCGCTGCCGGGCAGCGACATGCCCAGGGCCTCGGCGACGCAGGCCATGGTGTTGGCGGTGTACATCCCGCCGCAGGCCCCCTCGCCGGGGCAGAACGTCCGCTCGATGGCGTCGACGTCCGCGCGGCTCATCAATCCGCGCGAGCACGCGCCGACCGCCTCGAAGGCGTCGATGATGGTGACCTCGCGTTCGGTGCCGTCGGACATCTTCGCCAGGCCGGGCAGCGCGGAGCCGGCGTAGAGGAAGACGTTCGCCAGGTCCAGGCGGGCGGCGGCCATCAGCATCCCGGGCAGGGACTTGTCGCAGCCGGCGAGCAGCACCGAACCGTCCAGGCGTTCGGCCTGCATGACGGTCTCGACGCTGTCCGCGATCACCTCGCGGGAGACCAGCGAGAAGTGCATGCCCTCGTGGCCCATCGAGATGCCGTCGGAGACCGAGATGGTGCCGAACTCCAGCGGGTACCCGCCCGCGGCGTGCACGCCGTCCTTGACCGCGGTCGCGAGTCGGTCGAGGGAGAGGTTGCAGGGGGTGATCTCGTTCCAGGAGGAGCCGACGCCGATCTGGGACTTGCCCCAGTCCTCGTCTCCCATGCCGACCGCGCGCAGCATGCCGCGGGCGGCGGACTTCTCCAGTCCGTCGGTGACGTCGCGGCTGCGCGGTTTCACGTCGGGGGTCGACGGCGCGGGGGCGTTCGGATCCTGGACCATGCGGCTCATCTTCCTCCGGTCGGGCGTGACGGGGGTGTGGAACGGTCGTCGCGCCCGGTCAGGGCCAGCAACCGGGTCTGCAGGGGAGCGTCGTCGGCGACGGGCACCGGTGACGCGAACAGACCACTGGCGCTCAGCATCTCGCGGCGTTCGTCGAGTTCCTCCCAGACCGCGGCGACCAGCCTCGCATCGAGCGACTCGTCCAACCCGGCCGCGCGGGCCAGGTCCCAGCTGTGGATGGTGAGGTCGGCGACCTGCTCGTGGAGGAACTCGTCGACGGTGACGGTGCCGTAGGACAGGTGCACGGGCGCGGACGGCGACGCCACCGACCAGGCGAGCACGGCGCGCCCGGAGTACTGCTCCCACTCGCTCGCGAGGTCGTCGCCGAGCGGCCGCACGTGCGCCGCGGCCTCGGCCAGGGTCAGGCCGCCCAGCAGCGGCGGCACCCACTGCTGCTCCACGACCACGTGCCGGACCAGATCTGAGGTGTCCCAGTCGGTGTCGGGGGTGGGCGCCGACCAGTCGGTGACGCCCCGGACGCGTTTGCCGAATTCCTGCTGGGCCCGACGCTGGAGTTCGAGCCACCCGAGTGCCACCGGCCCGCCCGCCGCTACGCGGATTCGCCGGTCATGACGCTGAATGCGGCCCCGGTGGGGTCCCTCAGCACCGTCATCCGGCCGACGGCCGGCACGTCGAAGGGCTCGACCATGACGCCGCCGCCGGAGGCCGTCGACTTCGCGGCCGTCGCATCGGTGTCCTCGACGGCGAAGTAGACGTGCCAGTGGGTGGGGACCTGCGGCATCCGCGGCGTCGTGCAGCCGCCGACCTGGGCCTCGCGGACCTTCAAGACGGTGTAGGGGCCGCCGGGCAGGTCCGAGGTGCTCGAGGAGAGCCCGACCACGGCCTGGTAGAACGCCAGCGCCTTGTCCGGGTCGGGGGTGATCAGTTCGTTCCAGATGACGGCGCCGGGCTCGTTCACCAGGGTGGCGCCGATGTGTTCCCCGGCCTGCCACAGGCCGGCGACCGCGCCGGTGGGGTCGGTGAGGAACGCCATCCGCCCGGACTGGCCGATGTCGACCGGACCCATGATCAGCTCGCCACCGGCCGGGGCGACCTTGGCCGTCGCCGCGTCGGCGTCGTCGGTGGCGAGGTAGGTGTTCCAGATCGAGGGGGCGCCGGCGGGGGTGCCGGGCGGTTGGCCGCCGATGGCGGCGACGAACCCGCCGCGCAGGGTGGCCATCGAGTAGGTGCCGCCGTCCGGGGTGGGCATGTCATCGAACTCCCAGCCGAACAGCGCGGTGTAGTACGCCTTGGCGGCGCCGGGATCGGTGCTGGACAGGTCTACCCAGCAGGGCGTGCCCTCTTCATAACGGGTGCGTTCGGGCATGACGATTTCCTTCCGCAGGAGAAAGTCGGTCTCGCCGGTGGGGCGAGGCCCGACGTCTACGGTTCCAGGCCGCGCTCGGTTTGGGAAGAGGACACCGGTTGCACGGCCGGGGCGGAGATGTCGCAGTGCGGGCAGCAGTCGACGGTCTCCTCGTGCGCGAGAGGTTCGGCGGACTCGGCGGGCAGCTGCGTCGCGCCCGCCGGAACCAGTGCCGCGGCCAGTGCCGCGCCGATCCCCAACAGCCCCATGCAGATCAGCATCGCGACGTGGAAGCCGTCGGAGAACACCTGCGGGTCGGTGTAGTCGGTGCCGGTGATGCCCGCCAATCCGGGCAGCGCGGCAACCGCGAGCAGCTGACTGCTGCGGGCCACCGCGTTGTTCACGCCGGACGCGATCCCGGCACGGTCGGTGGACACGGAGTTCAGCACCGCCCCCGTCAGCGGGGCCACCAGCGCGCACAGCCCGAGACCGAAGACCAGCACGCCGGGCAGCACGTCGGTCAGGTACGACGCACCGGGTCCGATCCGCAGCATCAGCGCCAGCCCGACCGCGGCCAGCAGCGGTCCGACCGTCATCGGCAGCCGCGGGCCGTGGTGCTGGGCCCACCGGCCGGCGCGAGAGGAGAGCAGCAGCATCAGCACGGTGATGGGCACGGTCGCCACGCCCGACGCGAGCGGCGAGTACCCGGCGGCGAGCTGCAGCTGGAGCACCAGCAGGAAGAACACCCCGCCGAGCGCGGCGTACACCGCGAACGTCACCAGGTTCGCGGCGACGAAGACCCGTGACCGGAACAGCGCCGGCGGGATCAGCGGGTCCGTGCTGCGGCGTTCGACGACCACGAACACCACGAACACCGCGAGGCCGAGCAGCACGGGCATCCACTGCTGGGCGATCAGACCGTAGGTGATCCCGGCGAGTCCGGTGGCGGCCAGGACGGCGCCGACGACATCGAGTCGGCCCTCCTGCTGCGGGTCGCGGCTCTCCGGCACGTGCCGCAGCGCCACCCACACCACGGCGACCGCCAGCGGCAGGTTCAGCAGGAACACTGCCCGCCAGCTGGACACCTGCACGATCCACCCGCCGAGCAGCGGGCCGCCCGCCGCGGCGACCCCGCCGAGGCCGGACCACAGGCCGATCGCGGCGCCGCGATCGTCGGGGTCGATGGCGGCGGAGAGCAGCGCCAGGCTGCCGGGGGTCAGCAGCGCCGCGCCCACCCCCTGCAGGATCCGGGCGGCCACCAGCATCTCGATGTCCGGGGCGACGCCGCACAGCAGCGACGCGGCCGCGAACCAGACTGTGCCCCAGACGAAGACCTTGCGCCGGCCGAGGCGGTCGCCGAGCGCGCCGGCGAGCAGGATCAGCGAGGCGAGGGTGAGGGTGTAGCCGCTGAGCACCCACTGCAGTCCGGCGACGGTGGCGTCGAGGTCTTCGCCGATGCGGGGGAGCGCGATGTTGACGACGGTGGCGTCGAGCATCGCCAGCGAGGAACCGAGGACGGTTGCGAGGACCACCCAGCGCCCGGTGGCCGAGCGCAGGCGGACCGTCTGCCGGGTCGGGCCCATGCGGGTGAGGCTACGCCGACAATCCGCGCCCCGGTTGCACGCGTCGCGGGCGCAATTGCGGGTGCGACGGGTAAAACCGGGGTGCGAATTCAGTGTCGGGCGAGTTCGAGGCCGCGCCGGATACGGTTTGCAACGACGTTCGGGGTGCCGAGTTCGCGCCACACCCACCGGACGACCATGAAGCCCTCGGCGCGGAGCAGGTCCTCGCGGCACTTCTCGGCGATCACCGCGTCGGCCGCGTCCTCCTCGGATGCCGGTCCCGTCCGGTATTCGCCCCGGTACTTGCCGAGCCCGTCGAACTCGCCGACCAGGCCGCAGTCCCACAGGAAGTCGACCCGGCCGATGGTGCCATCCGAGTTTGAAATCCACTGTTGCAGGTCGGGTTTCGGTACTCGGAGCCGATGTATGAGTACTCGACTGCGGGATTCGCCGACGCTCTCGCTGCGCCCGTCCATGAACGCCACCGCCCGCGCCGCCGCGCCGACACCCGACCGATGGTGCGCCGACGCGATGCTCTGCGCGAGCTCGCCCGGCGTCACGAGCCTGTTGTGCAGCGCGCAGTCGCCGATCACCACGGCCTGCTCGAAGGGGACTGTGCGGGCCAGGTCGACGACCGTCCTCGCGACGGTGGTGCAGCGCGCACCGTTGCGGACCGTCACCTCGTGGTCTCTGTACGGCGTCGCGTGCAGGTGCCGCCGTCGGCCAAGCTTGCCGCCACGGGTGCGGTCGGCGGTCAGGTGTACCCGGTCCAGCGGCACGGACCACAGGTCGATCCCGTGCAGGACCGCAGCCGACATGTGGCTGACGACCAGGTCGGGGTCGCAGGCAGCTGCGGTCGCCAGCGTCAGCGCGCGGTGCTGGCCGACGGAGTCGAGCGCGCCGAAGTCCGACGCCCGCAGGTAGGAGCCGGGCCGGATGGTGACGAGGTGACCGCCGTCGCGGCCGCGCCGCAGGTCACGGTCGGTGTGCCCGTCGCCCAGGGCCTCGGTGCGACGGATGACGCCGTCTCGGAAGGAGTCCACGATTCGACGCTCGCAGGGGACTGCCCTCGGCACCAGGCCCAGCCCGCGCCCTGTGGACAACTACGCAATCCGCACCCCGGTTGCACGCGTCGCGGGCGCAATTGCGGGCGCGACGGGTACAGCAGGGGTGCGGATCGGGGGACTAGCTGTAGTCGTAGAAGCCGCGACCGCTCTTGCGGCCGAGCTGGCCGGCGTCGACCTTGCGGCGGAGCAGGGCCGGCGGGGCGTAGTGCGGCTCGGCGAACTCCGCGTACAGGGACTCGGAGGCCGCCAGCGCGACGTCCAGGCCGACGGTGTCGAGCAGCGTCAGCGGGCCCATCGGGTAGCCGCAGCCGCCCTTCATGGCCTCGTCGATGTCCTCGGCGGTGGCGTAGCCGGACTCGAGCATCCGGACGGCCTGGCACAGGTACGGGATGAGCAGCGCGTTGACGATGAAGCCCGAGCGGTCGCCGGCCCGGACGGTCTTCTTGCGCAGCGTGTTCTTGGCGTAGTCGGTGACCGCGAGGACGGTCTCCTCCGACGTCGTCAGGCTGACCACGATCTCCACCAGCGGCATCACCGGCACCGGGTTGAAGAAGTGCACGCCGACGACCTGGCCGGGCCGGTTGGTGGCCTTGGCGATCTTGATGACGGGGATGGAGGAGGTGTTGGTCGCCAGGATGCCTGCCGGCTTGACGATCTTGTCGAGCTTGCCGAAGATCTCGTACTTCAGCTCTTCGATCTCCGGGGCGGCCTCGATGACCAGGTCGCGGTCCGCGAATTCCTCGATGTCCAGGGTGACGCGCACGCGCGCGATCGCGGCGTCCGCCTCCTCCTGGGTGATCTTGCCCTTGGCGACGCCGCGGGAGATCGACTTTGCGATCCGCTCCGTGGCGGCGTCCGCGTACTCCTGCTTGGTCTCGAGGACGAGGACCGAACTACCGGCCTTGGCACAAACCTCTGCGATACCGGCACCCATCGTGCCGCCACCGATCACTCCGACAAGCTCCACAGCTACTTCTCCAGTCACGTATCGATCATCATGGTTTCCGCACACATTCTGCTACGCCGTGGTAGCCGCGTCTTCCTGGACCCGCAGCTCGTTCTTGCGGATCTTCCCGGTGGGGGTACGCGGCAGGTCCTCCGCGAAGACGATCTCGCGCGGCACCTTGTAGCCGGCCAGCAACCCCCGGGTGTACTCGACCAACTCCTCGGCGGTGGCGGAGGAACCCGGCCTGAGCAGCACAAACGCCTTGGGTCGCTCGCCCCACTTCTGGTCCGGGACACCGACGACGGCGACGTCCGCGACGGCCGGGTGGGAGATGATCGCCTGCTCCACCTCGACCGTGGAGATGTTCTCGCCGCCGGAGATGATGATGTCCTTGGCGCGGTCCTTGAGCTGGAGATAGCCGTCCGGATGCATGACGCCGAGGTCGCCGGTGTGGAACCAGCCGCCGGCGAAGGCCTCCGCCGTGGCCGCCTCGTCGCGGTAGTAGCCGAGCATCACGTTGTTGCCGCGCAGCACGATCTCGCCCATCGTCTGGCCGTCGGCGGGCACGTCCCGCATCTGCTGGTCCACGACGCGTGCGTTCTCGGCCTGCAGCATCCCGACGCCCTGCCGCGACATCAGGACGGCCCGCTCGGCCGGGTCCAGCGCGGCCCACGAGTCCTGCGGCTCGCAGATCGTGTACGGCCCGTACACCTCGGTGAGCCCGTAGACGTGCACGACGCTCACCCCGAGGGACTCGAGCTGGCCGATCACCGTCGGCGACGGCGGTGCGCCCGCGGTGGTGATCCGCAGCGGTGCCGCCAGCGGGTGGGCCTGCGGGGCGTCGGCGATGGTGGAGCAGACGGTCGGGGCGCCGCAGAGGTGGGTGATGCCGAGGTGGTCGATGGCGTCCCAGACCGCGTCGGCGCGCACCGCACGCAGGCACACGTGGGTGCCGCCGGCGGCGGTGACCGCCCACGGGGTGCACCAGCCGTTGCAGTGGAACATCGGCAGCGTCCACAGGTACTTGGTGTCGCCGGTGAAGCCGTTGTGGAAGGTCTCGCCGAGCGAGTTCAGGTACGCGCCGCGGTGCGAGTACATGACGCCCTTGGGCTTGCCGGTGGTGCCGGAGGTGTAGTTGATGGCGATGACCTGTCGCTCGTCCTCGACGCCCCAGTGCAGTGGCGAATCGTCGGGGGCGCCGTCGAGGAACTCCGCGTAGACCGCGGTCGCGACGCCGGCCGAGGCGTCGACGGGGTTGGTCGAGTCGGGGATCTCGACGATCTCCTGCAGCGTCGGCACCTGCGCGCGGGCGGTGGCGACGGAGCCGAGGAACTCGGAGTCCACGAACAGGACGCGCGCGCCGGAGTGGTCGAGGATGTACTCGAGTTCCGGGCCGGCGAGCCGCGAGTTCAACGCGATCAGCACGCCGCCGGCGAGCGGCACCGCGAAGTGCGCCATCAGCAGTTCGGGGGTGTTGGGCGACAGGTAGGCCACCCGGTCGCCGGGCTCGATCCGGGTGCGCAGTACCCGGGCGAGGCGCTCCACCTCGGCGCCGAACTCCCGGTAGGTGTACCGGCGGTCGCCGTGGACGATCGCGGTGCGGTCGGGGAAGACCGCGGCGGAACGCTCGAGGAAGCGCAGCGGGCTGAGCTCCGAATGGTTGGCGGCGGGGGACGGTGTGCCGGGCACTTCGGTACCTCCAGTTGGCAGTGGTCGGCTGGCCCAGGCGTCGCGCGGATGCGTTGTGACGGGGCTTACAAGCGGTTCCCCCGACGGTAGGGCCGGCCCCGCGGTGCCCGCTACCCTACGAAGTGGGTATGCCATGAACGAGACGATGAGACCGAGCGACGACGACGCGCTCAGCGGGGAACTGCGCGCGCTGCGGGCGAGCACCCCGTTCCCGGTGCTCTTCGCCGGATCGGTGGTCAGCCAGCGGCTCCTGCTCAGCGGCTTCGCGGGCACCCGGAGCCGCACGCTGCGGGGCCTGGTCATCGACACCCGCTGCGGCCTCGGCGGCCGGGCCATCGCCGAGCAGCGGCCGGAGTCGGCGCCGGACTACTTCAACTCCAGTCACATCACCCACGACTACGACGCGCAGGTGGCGGGCGAGGGGATCGAGTCGCTGCTGGCGGTGCCGGTGGTGGTGCGAGGGGTGACCCGGGCGGCGATCTACGGCGGACTGCGGCGCCGGCGGCCGATCGGCGACGTGATGGCGTCCGCGTTGCTGGCGTCGGCGCACCGACTGGCCCGCGAGATCGAGGTCCGCGACGAGGTGGACCGGCGGGTACTGCTGATCGAGCGGGCCCGCGTCGAGCACGGCGGACCGGCGCGCGGCGCCGCGGTGTCCGAGGCGATCACCGAGAGCTACCTGGTGCTGCGGGACCTGGCCGACAAGGTCGGCGACCCGGCGATGGTGCAGACGCTGCGGTCGGTCGAGCAGACGCTGCGCTCGCTCACCGCGCCGGCCGACGTCCCGGTACGGATTGCGTTGTCGCCCCGCGAGTTCGAGGTGCTCTCGCACGTGGCACTGGGCTGCCGCAACGCGGAGATCGCCGACCGGCTCTCGCTCAGCGTGGAGACCGTGAAGACGTACATGCGGAACCTGATGGCCAAGCTCGAGGTGGCCAGCAGGCAGGAGGCGGTGTTCGAGGCGCGTCGGCTGGGGTTGCTGCCGTAGGAGCGACGAGCGGAACGCAGTCGGATGCGAACTCCCCGGCTCCTACCCCCGAACGAGGATGGCGGCGGGTTCGGGCACATCGTCGGTCCGTACCGTCACGCTGACCCGCTCCGATCGGTCGTACTCGACGCGTCGAACGTGAGTGACGTGCTCGGAGACGATGGTCGCCAGGGTGTCCCGGCCGGCGGGCAGGGCCCGCGCGGTGAGGGTCCCGTCCTCGCACGAGTCGAGCTCCTCGATGAGGCCCGCCCGGATCCGGGCCACCGACGCGGCAGATGCGCCGGCCAGGCCGCCGTCGTCGAGCAGGACTACTCGTGCGCCCCGTCTCCGAGCCGCGTCGACCGCCGCGCACACCGCTGCGTCCGAGGCGAACACCGGCGCCCGAAGGGTGTCGCGCAGCTGGGATTCCAGTACCGCGCAATCCTCGCGTTCCCCCGCGGAGAACTCGTGCCCGGCGGCGGAGGCCTCGAGGATCGGGCGGGCCAGGAGGTCCAGCCGGGAGAGCTGGGTGTCGCGCTCGCGCAGCACGGCCTCGGTCATGGCCTCGTCGGCGGCTCGCTCGGATTCGCGTTCGCGCAGCCGGAACACCGCCAACCCGACCCTCCGGATGCTGAACGCGAAGAACGCCGACATCAGGACGGGGGCGAGGTTGATCGAGGCCAACCGAATCCCGGTGCCCCAGCCCTGCCCGGTCGCGTCGCTCCAGACGCCGCTGGTGAGGATCACCAGCGCCGCTCCCGCGAACGCGTACGCCGCGCGGCCCCGTACCGACATGTAGACCAGCACCACCGTCACCGCGCGTATCTGCCAGGCCGAGTCCAGCGTCCAGCCCGGCACGGGCAGCTGCCACAGGACCAGCGCACAGGCGATCGGCCCCAGCGCGGTCAAAGCGAGCGTGTGGACCGTCGGCAGCGGGTCGCCCGGCACGGCGATGATCACCGCCGCCCCGGCGGAGACCAGCGCTGCTGCCAGCAAGGACGGCCAGATGGAGTGCACCCCTTCCTGATTGGCAAGGGCCACGACGGTGAAACTCAGGCAGAACAGCGCAACGAGCACCCTCGCGGCGGGTCGGTCCAGGCCGAGCAGGACGCGCACGTCGCGGAAGTCACTGGACTCGGTGCCGGTCACGACGGTGCCGTCCAGCGCAGGGTGACCCGAGTGCCGCGGTGGGCAGCGGAGTGGATCTCGGCGGTGCAGCCCGGTACCGACGCCACGCGCGAGTGAATGCACACGCTGATGCCCAGTCCGTACTGCGGAACCCGGTCGGGGTCGAACCCTCGACCGTTGTCGGCCACCAGCACCTGCACGCCGTCGATGTCGACGTCGATGGCAACGAGCCGGTCCGCAGCCTGCTTCGCGCTGTCCGCGTGCTGAATGCTGTTGCGGAGGGCTTCGGTTGCGGCGGAAGCGATCGCGCGACAGGCCTCGCGCGGAATGGTGACGGGCGAGCCCAGCCGGACCTGAAGGTCGACGGCGCCGTCCTCGTCGACGTCCATCAGCGCGGAGCGGATCAAGGCGACCGCGGCGTCCGCGTCGAGGTCTTCGGTGGCCACGTCGCTGGCGTGCAGGCGGTCGAGTTCGCGAAGCGCGACGCCGGACTGGGCGCCGAGCTGGTTGCTGTTGCCGTGCCGTGCGATGCCGAGCAGCGTCGACATGACGCTGTCGTGGATCAGTGCGTCGAACCGCTTCCGCTCGACGTCCCGCGCGGCGACTGCGGCGGTCGCCGCGGACTGTCGCGCGGCGGCGGCGCGGGTGCGGTCGAGGGTGCGGCCGGACTGGACTGCGGCGATGGCGGCGAGGACGAACATGCTGTTGGTCATCACGACGTTGAAGATCTCCGGCAGCAGGGTGCTCTCTGGTCCGGCTCGGGTGATGTGCCGTATCACCTCCGCCGCGCAGCTGCTGACCACGAGGTACAGCACTCCGAGGGCCGGAGGCCAGCACACCGCCGCGGCCATGGCCACGAGCCCGGAGATCGCGGACAACCACACGTCGCGGGTCGGCGGGAGGTTCCCCTGTAGCGCGGGCAGCCAACCGGCCATGGTGACGAGGTAGGCCGCGGCGCTCAGCGCGCTGAATCTGCGAACCCACCCCAGGTCGGGGGCGTAGCTGGCCGGCCACAGGGCGAGCAGGGGCGCGAAGACGATGACGACGGCAACCGGGGTGTACCACGGTGCCAGCACATCCGACTGGACGAAGATGACGGGGATCAGCACCACGGCGAAGAACAAGGCCCCGGCGCCGAGCACGCGGGCAAAGGTGCGGATGACCCCGGCCTCCGCGTCACCGATCTTGCTGTTGCGTGCGGTCATTCGAGCCGGACCGGCGACAGCTGGATCACAGCTCGTCGATGGAGATCAACCCGTCCTGCACCGCGCGGGCCACGAGGGCGGCCTTGGTCGGTGCCGCCCTACCCACCTGTGCGTACTTGGCGCGGATGCGTGCGAGATGGGTGTTGACGGTGCCCAGTGACAGGTACATGGCCGCGGCAACCGCGCTCTTCGAGTCACAGTGCAGCCACCGCAGCAGCACCTCGATCTCGCGCGCGGACAGCGTCGGCCGGATCAGTGCGGGCCGGGCGACGGACGCCTGCGGCGTGGCCGTTGCGGGCGTGATGTGAGCTCGCTGCGCGTGCGGGCGGTGCAGAAGGTGGTCGAGTGTCGCGGACATGGGCGCCCCCCCGGGGAGTAAGTCGTCAGTGCGTGGCCCGTGGAGAGTCGGGCCACGCTCTGCACCGACGCTAGGCGGCGAGGTGAGGGTTGCCCAGACGGAAGTTCTCGGCCCCCAGCGCCGAGGGCATCGTTAGCTATGTAGATGACTTGCTGCTCGGGGCGGGCTGGATGGGAAGGCCGTCGGACCCGAACTCGACGCGTCGAACGGAATTCCCGCTGGTGGCGAGGAGGGTCGCCGCGGCTTCGCGCGCCGGCGGCAGGATCCGTACCGTCACCGCGCCGTCGCGTGCGGCGTCCAGTTCGTCCGCCACCCCGGCCAGGAAACGGTCGCGGGCCTTCGCGGTCGCCCTGTCCAGGCCGCGGTCGTCGAGCAGGATCACCTCGACTCCGCGGGCGCGCGCGGCGCGGGCCGCCGCGACCAGCGTGCCCTGCGTGAGTGCCGGCGCACGCAGGGTGTCGCGCAGGTGCGCCTCGAGGAGTTGGCAGGCCAGCCGGTCGGCAGTGGTCAGTTCGACGCCAGTGCTGATCTGCTCGAGCAGCGGTCGGGCCAGTTCGTCGAGCCGGCGCAGTTGGAGGTCTCGCTCCTCGAGCACCGCGCAGTCGGCGGCCTCGGCGGCGACGCGGCGTGTGGTCTGCTCACGCAACTCGAAGATTGCCCGGGCATCCGGTCGGATCGTGTACGCGAAGAATGTGGACATCAGGACGGGTGCCAGGCTGATCGCCGACATGGAGATTCCGGGGCCGGCGCCCTGCCCGGTCTGGATCGACCAGGCGACGACGACACCGACCATGGAGGCGAATCCCAGCCAGGCGTACCAGGTTCGCCCACGCACGCACATGAAGGCGTATATCGCGGTGGACGCCCCGATCGGCCAGGTCTGCAACGGACTCGTGACGGGAGCCGGCAGCACCGAGAGCACCAGCGCGCAGCTGACGGGGCCGATGCCGGCCAGGACCAGAGTGGACGGTAGCGGCAGCGGGTCGCCCACGACCCGGAGCAGGGCCACCGCGCCGCCGGTGACCACAAGCACCGCAACCGCCTCCGGCCAGAAGGCGCTCACTCCGTCGAGGGAGACAACCGCGAGCATCGCGAAGGTCAGCGTGTAGAACCAGACGATGAATGTCGCGGCTCTGCTCTGCATGCCGAGCAGTTCCCGGACGTCGCGGGTGCCGGGCACCGCCGTCACGGCGTGGTCCAGGTCAGGTGCACCCGGGTGCCGTCGCTGGGCCGCGAGTCGATGCGCGCCGAGCCGCCGGGGACCTGCGCCATCCGTCCCCGGATGCTCACCGCGAGGCCGAGGCGGTGTGCGGGAACCGCGTTGGTGTCGAACCCTCTGCCGTTGTCAGCGATGCGGACGCTGAGGCGGTCCGGTGCGATCGCGACATCGACCGCTCGGTGCGTCTCCGGACCCGCGTGCGCAATGCTGTTGCGCAACGCCTCGGCGAGCGCCGCGCCCATCGCTCGGGCGGCGGCGGCGGGCATGGTCAGGGCGGTCCAGTCGGGGTGCCGGAGCGCCTGCAAGACGACGTCCTCGTCCACCTCCGTCGCGGCGGCGCGCAGGTACGAGAGCACCTCCTCGCCGTCGAAGTTCTCGTTCGGGCCGGGGCCGGACCGGAGGGCGTCGAGTTGGCGCATCGTGGCGACGGATTGCGCTGCGACGCTCGGCGTAGCGCCCTGCCTGGACGCGGAGAGCAGGGTGGACATCACCCCGTCGTGGATCAGCGCGTCGAAGCGTTCGCGCTCGACGGCGCGAGCACGTTGGGCGGCGGCGCCCGCGGCGGCGGCGTGGGTGGCGTCGGTGGTGGCGTCGAGCACCCGCCCGGTGCGCAGCGCCATCGCCGCGGCGCCTACGAACAGCGTGCAGAACATGATCGCGAACGCAATGTCCGGGATCAGCGGGCTGGTCAAGGCATCGTCCCGCGCCATGTTGTTCAGTATTTGTACTGTGCTGCAGGCAATTACGAGATGGGCAAACGCGTAGACAGGGCGCCAGGCGGCGACCGCGGCGAGGCTTGCCACGCCGGGGAAGTCGGACAGCCACGTCCCTTCGCCGTTGAGCAGATGCTCGCCGTTCCAGGCCAGGGGCCAGGCGGCGACGGCCAGTAGATAGGTGATGGCTGCGACCCCGGCGGCAATGCGCAGTGCCCGGGTTCCCGGGAGGAACGAGGCCACCCCCATCGCCACGCCGGACCCGAACACCGCCACCACGGCCGTGGGCGTCCACCATGGGTCCGTCAGGCGGGTCTGGGAGACGATCGCCGGCAGCAGCAGCACCAGGTAGAAGAGGTAGCCCACGCCGATGAAGCGCGCGAACAGTCGCAGGATGCGGTCGGCCGCCTCGTGCCTGGCGCCGGCCGGTGGGGCGGTGGAGGTCACAGATTCGTGGATGGACCGGGTCACGGTTGGTCGGGATGGCGGGGCATGGGCAGCCAACCGTCCTCGACGGCCCGCTTGTACAGGTCGGTCTTGGTCCGGGCCGGCCGGCCGGCCTCGGCATACTTGGCCCGGATCCGCGCGAGGTAGTCGTTGACAGTATGTTCGGCCAGCCCGGTGAGGCTGGCGACGCGGGCAGCCTTCTCGCCGGAGGCATAGTGCGCCAGCACATCTCGTTGTCGGGGACTGAGGCCGACGTCGAGCAGGCCGGGGTCACCGTCGATGGCGGCCGCCCACTCGGTGGTCACCACCTGCTCGCCGTTGGCCGCGGCGGAGATCGCCGCGACGACGGTGGCGGTGGGCTCGGACTTGCGGACCACCCCGAGCACCCCGGCCTTGGCGGCCAGGCGCACCAGGTAGGGGTTCTCCGCTCCGGTGAAGACCAGGGTCTCGAGCCCCGCCGCCCGCAACTGTTCGACGTTGGTCCGGGGCGAGGAACCGTCGGTGAGGCGCAGGTCCAGGATCACCAGGTCCAGTCGGACCTCGCGTGCGAGCAGCTCGGGGACGGTGGCGGCGGTGGCCGCGATGACGAGGTCCGGCTGGTCGGCCAGCATCGCCTCGAGGCCCATCACCACGGACTCGTGATCCTCGACGATCCCGATGCGGCGGGGAAGGGTCTCCGGTGGGACGGACTCACTGGCGGTCACGGCGTGCCTCGTACTTCTCGGGGTCTGCGTCTGGCTACTTCTCGGGGCTGCGGTGTTGCGGGCTGCGGCATCGCGGGCTGACGCTAGCAGTCGTCCCCTGACATCCGAGCGAAGTCGGTTCCGACGATTCGATCGGGTTCACCGGCCGGGGGTCCGGGGGTGAAAAAGGCGCCATCAGGGAAAGCTGCCCGTGACACAAAGTCGCTGGTAGGCGACATGTCCTAGTGGCTCAGCAAAGCATGCCACAGCCGATCTGGACGTTTGACCAAAACAGTGGCAATGTCGTTGTTCTCCGTGCCAAATGTGCCGCACCGCGAACCGATAGCCGACCAGTTGCTCCTCGGGTCGACAGTGGAACAGGCCCGATGTCGCGGCTTCCGGTTGGCCGGGTGTGAGCGCCCGGAGTAGGGTGTCGAGGTCTGGCACAAGCCGGCTGCGCAGGGTCGAGGGAAGAGGAGGTGTGGCTTGCCGTGAGCCAACCTCCGAGTACCTACCGAAGTCGCTAGTCGCGCGGGGCGTGTCCTGCTCGCGCGGTTGACGACTTCGCGATCGCATCGGCGCCGCGGTGGTAGCGGCGCCCGCCGTGCCCCCGACTTACGCGAAAGCTGAACCCATGCGTCAAAAGCGCCCCTTCCGCGAACTGCTGCCCAGCCGTGCCGCCAACCCGTCGCACGAACTCGTCCCCGAGCACTCGATGGCCCCGCACCAGGCGCCGCCCGACCCGGCGGTCGCCCCGGTGGAGGCGAGCGTCGTCAACAGCGGCGTCTACCGCGACGGATTTCGGATCGAGACGCCGTCGAACCTGGCCGAGGCGTTGCGGAGCCTGCCCGACGCGTCGTCGATGGCCTGGATCGGGATGTACCGGCCCGACGCGGAACAGCTTTACGCCGCCGCGAAGCAGTTCGGGCTGCACGAGCTGGCGGTCGAGGACGCGATCGTCGCGCACCAGCGGCCCAAGCTCGAGCGATACGGCGACACCCTGTTCGTGGTGCTGCGCGCCGCCCGGTACCTCGACGAGACCGAGCGCGTCGACTTCGGTGAGCTGCACATCTTCTGCGGTCCGACCTTCGTGCTCACCGTCCGGCACAGCGAGTCGCCGAACCTGTCCGCGGTGCGGGCGCGGATGGAAAGCGACCCCGACCTGCTGCGGCTCGGTCCCGAGGCCGTGCTCTACGCGATTCTCGACGCCGTCGTGGACGGCTACGCACCGGTCGTCGCCGGCCTGCAGAACGACATCGACGAGATCGAGACCGAGGTGTTCAGCGGCGACCCGAAGGTGTCGCGGCGCATCTACGAGCTGACCCGCGAGGTCATCGAGTTCCAGCGCGCCACCCGGCCGCTGCTCGACATGCTCAGTGGGCTCTCGGCCGGGTTCGAGAAGTACAAGACGGACGAGGAACTGCAGAAGTACCTTCGCGACGTCACGGACCACGCCACCACGGTGGTCGAACGCGCCGACGGGTTCCGGCAGCTGCTGGGCAACATCCTCACCGTCAACGCGACGCTCGTCTCGCAGACGCAGAACGAGGAGATGTCCGCGCTGACCCAGGCGAGCTATGCGCAGAACGAGGAGATCAAGAAGGTCTCGGCATGGGCCGCAATCCTGTTCGCCCCCACGCTGATCGGCACGGTCTACGGGATGAACTTCGACTCGATGCCGGAGCTGCACTGGGCGGGCGGCTATCCGATGGCGCTGGGGATGATGATGCTGACCTGCGGCGGGCTGTACACGATCTTCAAGCGCCGCGGCTGGCTGTAGGCGCTTCGCGCCCGTGAGTCCTCGATCCTTGGGTGGGCCGAAGGACTCACGGGTGGTGTCGCCGGCTCAGCCCTGGTTCTGCTGAGCGGTGTCCTTGCCGCCGCGCAGCTTCTTCCACTGGGTGCTGACGAGGTACTTGACGAGCAGGCCGTAGTTGCGGATCTTCTCCACGAGGGGTCCCCTTCTGGACGGGTGAATAGGGCGCGACGGTGTCGCGGCCGTCGGCCACTCTACGGTTCCAGATCTCCCGGCACGGCAGTTCCTCGAATTCGTACAACGCTATTCGGGGCGAGGGTCGCCGGCGACACCTGTACAGGGTCAGACTCCCGGTCCTACGCTGGTTGGACTCCGTCACCGAAGAGTGAGGAAGACCGATGAGCAGCCACGTCTACAGCGTCACCGAGGTGGTCGGGTCCTCGACCAAGGGGATCGACGACGCCATTGCCGGCGCGATCGCCCGGGCCGGGGAGACCGTCCGCAACCTGGAGTGGTTCGAGGTGGTGCACACCCGCGGGCACATCGTGGACGGCAAGGTCGGGCACGTGCAGGTGACGCTCAAGCTGGGGTTCCGGCTCGACTCCGAGTAGTCCCGCGCAGGCGAGTCGGGCGGCGCGGCGGGCGTTTTGCCTCGCGGATCCGCGGCCGGTGCGCAAGTATGGGGGCGTGGATCTCCCGTTGACTCCGCCCCTGCAACCGATGCTCGCGAAGGCTGCCGCCGCCGTGCCCGCGCAGCCGGAGGGCGAGGATCCGGTGTGGTCCTACGAACCCAAGTGGGACGGCTTCCGTGCCATCGTGTTCCGTGACGGCGACGAGGTGGTGCTCAGCTCGCGCAGCGGCAAGGATCTGGGCCGGTACTTCCCCGAGATGCTCGCGGCGGTCCGCGAGGAGCTGCCGTCGCGCTGCGTGCTGGACGGCGAACTGGTGGTGCCGCGCGAGGTGGACGGCCGTACCCGGCTGGACTGGGAGGCGCTCTCCGAGCGGATCCACCCGGCGGCCAGCCGGGTCACGCTGCTGTCCGAGCAGACGCCGTCGCAGCTGGTGGGCTTCGACCTGCTCGCGCTCGACGACCGCGACCTGACCGGGGAGCCCTTCGCCCGGCGCCGCGAGCTGCTGCTCGGCGCCGTCGGGTCGCGCGGCCGGTCCTGTCACGTCACCACCGCGACCACCGACGCGGGCCTCGCGCAGGAGTGGTTCTCGATGTTCGAGGGTGCCGGACTGGACGGCGTGGTCGCGAAAAAGCTTGCCGGGCATTACCTTCCGAACAAGCGGGAGATGATCAAGGTCAAGCATGCGCGCACCGCGGACTGCGTGGTGATCGGGTACCGCCCGCACAAGAGCCAGCCGGGGATCGGCTCGATGCTGCTCGGCCTCTACGACGGCGACGAGATGCACTTCATCGGCGGCGCCTCCGCGTTCACCGCGGCCAGGCGGATCGAGCTGCAGGCCATCCTCGACCCGCTGCGCCTCGGCGAGGACGTCGTCAACGACGGCGAGGCCAGCCGGTGGTCCGCGGGCAAGGACCGGCAGTGGGTGCCGCTGCGACCCGAACTGGTGGTGGAGGTCGCGTACGACCAGATGGAGGGCGACCGGCTGCGGCACGCCGGACGGTTCCTGCGCTGGCGTCCGGACCGGGAACCGCGCGAATGCACCTACGAGCAACTGGAGGTTCCGGTGCGATACGACCTGACCGACGTGTTGGCGGGCGGTGCGTCATGACCGGGACCACGGACCTCGGCGCCGTCGTGACCGAGGCCCAGCGGTTGTTCGACCACGGCGAGCCCGCGCAGGCGCAGCGGCTCTTCACCGATGCCTGGCGCACCGCCCCCGCCGACGAGCTGGAACTGTGGGAGGGGCTCGGCCGGCTCGCCGCCGGGCTGAGCGCCGCGGTGGGGGACGGGCCCGGCGCCGCGCGCGAGCTCCGTCGCGGCGCCGATCTCGTCGGCGCCTACGAGTCCCGGCCCCCGCACGCGCTCGACGTCAGCGGCCTGCGCGCCTGGGCCGTCCACCTGGCCGACGAACTCGAAGGCGGTACCCCCGTGACGACCGTGCCCCTGCCGCGACTGAGGATGCCGTGATGGCCGCCAAGAGTGCAGGCGCCGCAGTCGAACTCGACGTGGACGGCATCGCGGTCCGGCTGTCGAGCCCCGACAAGATCTACTTTCCGCAGCTCGGCGCCGACGGCGGGACCAAGCGGCACCTGGTGGAGTACTACCGGACCATCGCGCTGTACGAGGGCGGCGGCATCATGACCGCGCTGCGCGACCGGCCGACCCACCTGCAGCGGTTCCCGGACGGCATCGAGGGCGAGGAGATCTACCAGAAGCGGATCCCCGCGAAGCGGCCCGAGTACGTGGGCACCTGCACCGTCACCAACCCGAACGGTCGGACCGCCGACGCGCTGCTGGTGCGCAGCCCCGCCGACATCGTGTGGGCCGCGCAGATGGGCAACGTGACCTTCCATCCGTGGCCGGTGCGCTCGGCCGACCCGGACCGGCCCGACGAGCTGCGCATCGACCTCGACCCGCAGCCCGGCACCGGGTTCGCCGAGGCCCGGGCGGTGGCGTTGGACGTGCTCGCGCCGCTGCTCGACGAGCTGGGCCTGGTCGGCTACCCCAAGACGTCCGGCGGCCGGGGCGTGCACGTCTACGTCCGGATCGAGCCGCGCTGGGACTTCATCGAGGTGCGGCGCGCCGTCATCGCGCTGGCCCGTGAGGTCGAACGCCGGGACCCCACGCGGGTGACGACCGCCTGGTGGAAGGAAGAGCGAGGCGCGCGGATCTTCGTGGACTTCAACCAGACCGCGCGGGACAAGACGGTCGCGTCGGCGTACTCGGTGCGCAAGACCCCGCGGGCGACGGTGTCGACGCCGGTGACCTGGGCCGAGCTCGCGGACGTCGAGCCGGACGACTTCACCATCGCGACGGTGCCGGACCTGGTGGCCCGGCGGGGCGACCCGGCCGCCGGCATCGACGCCGTCGTGCACTCGCTCGACGGGCTGCTGGAGATGGCCGAGCGGGATGCGTCGAACGGTCTCGGGGACATGCCGTACCCCCCGCAGTACCCGAAGATGCCGGGCGAGCCGAAGCGGGTGCAGCCGAGCCGGGACAGGGACCTGACCGGGCAGGACAAGGCCTCGAAGCACTGACGACTGCCGCCCGCGTGCACGTCGTCAGTCCAGGGCCGACGGGCGGGCGCCGGGAGCCGGGGCCGCAGTCGGGGAGATCAAGGCGCTGAGTGCGGCGGCACCCTCGAGGAGAGCTCTCGACCGGGCGTCGATGCTCGCGCCCCTGGCGGCCAGTGAGGTCGATACTTCGTCCCACCGTTCGACGCGTCGCAGCTGCGGCAGCAAGGCCCGGAGCGGCGCGATGCGGTAGCCGGCCATCCGGAGCTGATGGACGATCCGTGCGTCCCGTACGTCGCCGGGGAGGTACCGCCGCGGGTCCCGCGGGGAGTCGCGACGGGGAACGACGAGGCCTTCCGCGTCCCAGTGCCGCAACGTCGAGGGCCGCACACCCAGTGCGGTTGCGAGTTCGGAGATGCTCATCGCGTCCGACGGGCGGACGTCGTCGATGGGTTCCTCGGAAATTGCCGAGGCCGCCCGCTCGGCCAGCGCGAGTTCCCGCCGCTCCGTGTGGAGCCGGGCGTGCGCCGCGTCGAGCAGGGCGAGCAGGTCCGAAGTGCGGTGTGCCTGCGCCGCGCGCATGATCTCCTTGGCCTCGATCGGCCCGGTGCCGTCCGCCAGGGCGCGGTAGGCCAGTGCGGAACGCAGATGCGTCTCGTCGTAGATCCGGTATCCCGCGTCGGTGCGTCCGGCCGGCGGCAGCACGCCGTCCCGCTCGAGATTGCGCACCTGCTGGACGGAGTACCCGGCCCGGCGCGCGACATCGATCGTCCGGACCCCGGCCGACTTGCGACTTCCCACCCGTCCACCTTGGTGTATCTGGGCCAAAGTCTCCACAAGGACATGAATGAAAAGCTGGAACACATGAGCATCGACGAAATCATCGAGTTCCTCGACGGCCTCGGCGGGGTTCTCGCCCTCCGGCCTACGCCCGGTGACGGTTCGCCGGAGGTCAGTTGGGGCGACACGTTCTTCTACTACGCGCCCGACGGCGAGGTTCCCACGACGACCCAGCCGTTCGCGACGATCGTGACGAAGGACTACCCGGGCGACGAGCGATCGCGCCTCAACCGCCCGGACACCTTCCGGCTGAATCTCTTCGCCGGCACGGACGCTTTCGTCGGTCGGACAGGCCTGAGGCCGCGCGACGCCACCACGAGCGAGGTCGACCCGAGCGTGGCCGACACGGTGATGCCGCACCCCGTCTACGGCACGCTGGGCTGGCTGGCGGTGGTGAATCCGGGGTCGCGGACGGAGCCGGCGATCCGTGAACTCCTGGGCAGCGCACATCATCTGGCCCGCTCGGGGTACGAGCGGCGGGCACAACCGCGGCAGCAGTGACCCGTCGCGCCGGAGCGGTCAGCGTTCGCCGACGAAGTCCAGGACCAACCGGTTCACGATCTCGGGCTGCTCCAGGTGCAGGAAGTGGCCCGCTCGCGGAATCCGTGCCACCCGGCTGCCGGGTGGCAGCACTGCCTGCACGCGATCCGCGTAGCGCGGCGTCATGCAGCCGTCGTCGTCGCCGTGGAGGTAGAGCGTCGGCACCGTCGGTGCCTGCAGAAGGGCCGACTGCCAGTGGCGGTAACGCGCCGGAGGCCGGGGGAAGGGGCGCAGCGCGGCGCGGTAGTAGCCGAGGGCCGCGGTCCGGCTTGCGTTCGACTTCAGTGCCGCCGCTACATGTTCGAGGTCCTCGCCGGCGTCGTAGCCCGGCGACCAGCGGCGCCAAAGGTGGGGGATCAGCCCGTCGAGTGAGCGTTCCGACACCCGGGGCAGCTGGTTGAACAGCATGTACCAACTTCTCGGCAGCTGGGTGGCCAGGAGCCGGGGCACGGCGAGGAGCTCCGACGGGGACCGGCGCGGGACGAATGCGGGCGCCGGTGGCACGGCCATCGACACCACGCGGCCGAAAGGCGAATCGCGATGTGCTGCCAGCCCGTTCGACGTCACGGATCCCCAGTCGTGCCCGATGAGGACGGCCGACCCGTCGGCGCCGACGGCAGTGTGGATTCCCACGGCGTCGTCCATCAGTGCGCCGATGTGGTAGCTGCCGTCGAAGGGGATCGACGACGGCGCGTAGCCGCGGGTGAACGGTGCGATCACCCGCCAGCCGCGCTCGCCCAGGGCCGGGCCGAGATGCCGCCACGTCCACGCCGTGTCGGGATATCCGTGCAGGCACAATGCGAGCGGACCGCCGTGCGGACCCCATTCGAGTGTCGACAGCGACACCGTCTCGAGGTCGATCCGGCCTTCGCGGGGGGCGCTCATCACTGCACGGTAAACCACGCGCCGCGGCCGGTTCGGGCCGAAGCCGTTTGCCACCCTGAGTAACCGCTTTCCGGCCCCTCGGCGTGCCCGTCGACAGTAGGCTCGCGGTACCCGCCCAGGCGCTCCGGCGACCGGGCGTCCCGCACACAGTCGGAGGTTGCGATGACGGACAGTCCTCTCGTCGGCAGCAATGAGGCCATCCTGCGAATCGGCAAGGACGTGTGGTGGTCGGTGGTGCTGCGCGGCGTGATCGCCGTGGTGTTCGGCATCGTCGCGATCGCCTGGCCCGCGGTGACCGTGCACGCGCTGGTATTCGTGGTCGGCATCTACTGGATCATCGACGGCCTGGTCACCGCGGCCCGTGCGATCGCAGCCCGGTCGGTGAGCCCGGGGTGGGTGTGGTGGTTGGTCGCCGCGCTGGTCTCCGTGGCCGCGGGCATCGCGGTCCTGGTGTGGCCCGAGATCACCGCGTTGGTCTTCGTGTACCTGGTGGGCTTCTGGGCGATCCTGATCGGCGTGCTCGAGGTGCTCGGTGCGTTCCAGGTGCGCGCGGCCGGCGGGGCGCACTGGGGCTGGCTGCTGCTGATCGGCGTGCTGGCGGTGGTCTTCGGTCTGGTGCTGGTGATCTTCCCGGGGGACGGCATCATCGGTCTGATCAAGCTGATCGGCGTGTTCGCGATCGTCGAGGGTGTGCTGCTGCTGATCGCCGCCTGGCAGGTGCGTGCCGCGGCAAAACGCGCCGGCGTGGTGTGACGATGAGTGAGCGCACCGCCCGGATCCATCACCTCGACGAGATCACCCGGCCGCCGACACAGATGCACGTGGACCCGCGGTTCCTGCCGCTGGCCGACCGGTTCTTCGCGATGTACCGCCGCCCGCAGCACGGCGGCGGGGCCTTGTCGGCGTACCTGGACGGCGAACTGGTGCTGGACATCTGGGCCGGTTGGGCCGACCGTGACCGGCGCTGGACCCACGACACGATGGCGCTGTCGTTCTCCACCGGCAAGGGCGTCGCCAGCACCGTGGTGCACCGGCTCGCGGAGCGCGGCGTGCTGTCCTACGACGAGCCGGTGGCGACCTACTGGCCGGAGTTCGCGGCGGCAGGCAAGGAGCGGATCACGGTCCGCGACGTGCTCACCCACCGGGCCGGACTGCACAAGGTCCGCGGCTTGGTCCCGGGCAAACGTGCGTTGCTGGACTACGACACGGTGGTCGCCGCACTGGCCGCGAGCCCGCCGGACCCCCGGCGGCTGTCCGGGCCGGGGTACCACGCGGTGACATTCGGCTGGATCGTCGCGGAGATCGTGGCCCGCGCGTCCGGCCGTGAGTTCACGGACGTGGTGCGCACCGAGATCGCCGAACCGCTCGGGGTGGCGGACTTCTGGTATCGGGTGCCGGTGGAGAATCGGGACCGGATCGCAAAACTGTTCCCGCACATCAACCCCGGCGGCATGCCGTGGGGTCCGACGTCGTCGGTGCTCACCCGGGTGCGCCCGCTGAACGGGCTCGCCGAGGCGGCCATGCCGGACGGCTTCGACGAACTGGTCCGGGATCCCGCCGTGCACGATGCGGTCATGCCGGGCTGGAACGGGGTGTTCACCGCACGGGCACTGGCCAGGATGTACGGCGCCATCGCGAACGGCGGGACGATCGACGGGCGAGAGTTCTTGCGGCCGGAGACGATTGCCCAGATGGGGACCGTCCAGACCCGTCGTCGCGATTACGTCCTCGGGGGCGCGCCGGTGAACTGGCGGCTCGGGTACCACCCGGTCTTCGTTGCCACCCGGGTCCAGCCGCGGTACGCGTTCGGGCACTACGGCGTCGGCGGCTCCGGCGGGTACGCGGACCCCGCGACCGGGTTGTCGTTGGGCTACGTCACCAACAGGATGGGCAGCGCGCTCACCGCACTGGGCGACCTGCGTCTGGCCCGTCTCGGTGCGAAGGCACAGGCGATCGCGGCTCGCCCGTAACAGCAGGCGCCGGCTCGGCCTGGTTCGAGTTCCCAGCCCGCTACCGGCGTGGGACACCTGCGCAAATCGGACACCTGATTACCATGGGTAAGGAGTTTGAGGCACTGTCGGCAGGAGGCCGTGTTCGTCGCGGCGGATCGGCGGCAGCCGAGCGACGGGGGCGAAATGGGTACCGAGACGACCGGACGGGCCCGCTGGAACATTCCCCGTCGCTTCGCTCGCCCCCACGCGGCGCGAATCGGGGCGGCACTGCTGGGGGCGGTGGCCGTCGGGGTAGTGGTGATCCCGCCGGCGCAGGCGGCACCGCTGTTCCCGGGTGGGCCTGAGGTGCCGACCCTGTCCCAGTGGCAGCTACCCGAATTGCCGAAGCTCGAGTTGCCGGCGTTGTCACTGCCGGCCGTTGAGTTGCCGGCGTTGTCACTGCCGGCCGTTGAGTTGCCGACCGTCCCCGGGCTGCCCGTGCCGGTCTCGCCGGCGCCCGTGGAGCCGCCGGTGGGTCCTGCAAACTTCTCGGCGCCACGCCTCGACCCGTCCGAGGGCGAGGTCGTCGGCGTCGCGCAGCCGATCGTCATCCGGTTCGACGAGAGCATCGGCGACCGCGCCCAGGCCGAGCGGGCGGTCCGGATCACCAGCACCCCGCGGGTGGACGGCCACTTCTACTGGATCAACGACAGTCAGGTCCGGTGGCGGCCGAATGCGTTCTGGCCGGCGAACGCCGACGTGGTGGTCGAGGCGGGCGGGGCGCGGTCGGCGTTCCGGATCGGCGACGCCCTGGTCGCGACGGCGGATGACAACACGAAGCAGATCGTGGTCACCCGCAACGGCGAGGTGGTCAAGACGATGCCCACCTCGATGGGCAAGACCGGTCACGAGACGCCCAACGGCACCTACATCGTCGGCGAGCGAGTGCGTGAGATGTACATGGACTCGTCCACCTACGGTGTTCCGGTGGATTCGCCGGAGGGCTACCGGACCTACGTGGAGTACGCCACGCGCATCTCCTACAGCGGCATCTTCCTGCACGCGGCGCCGTGGTCGGTCGCGGATCAGGGCCACACGAACGTCAGTCACGGCTGCCTCAATGTCAGCACCGAGGACGGCCGGTGGTTCTTCGAGAATGCCAAGAAGGGCGACCCGGTGATCGTGCAGAACACCGCGGGCGGTGTCCTCGACGGCCGCGACGGACTGGGGGACTGGAACCGGTGAGGGTGGGGCGGAGCCCTAGTCTCGCGTAATGCCCGAGATCGTCATGTCGATGGCCTCGAGTGCCTCGGTCCGCGAGTAGCCCTCGTGTTCGAAGCTCTCCCAGCCGGTGAGCAGTGTCCACCACAGCATCCTGCGGATCCAGCGGACCTGGAGTGCGCAGCCGATGGAACCTTCCTGCTGGCCCCGCTCGATCAGGGTGATCAGGGGCGCGTCGATGGTGCCCAGACGGTCCCAGAACTCCTGGTTCGCCAGGGAGTGAGGATCGCCGAACACGAGTGTCAGGACGGGGCCGAGGTCGAAGCACTCGTGGCTCATCCGACGTAATGCGGCGTCGGCCGGCCCGTCGACAGGGCGGGCCCGATCCAGTGCCGCGCCGAGCTTGTCGAGTGCGTCCTGGCCGAGCGCGACCAGCAGGTCGGCGCGCTCTGGGTAGTAGCGATGCAGCGTGCTACGCCCGACCTCCGCCTCGGCGGCGATCTCTCCGAGCGACGCACCCGAGTTTCGGCCGAGGGTCTGGAATGCCGCGTCGAGGATCGCGCGGCGAGTCCGGGCCCGTGTGCCTGATTCGGTGGCGGAATCTATGGACATGGAATGACGGTAACAGCATTGAGATCCAATCTGGAACAAACCATGACATAAATGGGACATTGGTGGTTCACTGATGGACATGACTGATTCGACGGCGCAGGAGTCCTGGCCGAACGTGCGACTGTTGTGGTCCTTCATTCGTCCGCACCGGGTGGCACTGTCGATCGGTCTGGTCCTGTCGTGCGCGTTCACCGCGGTCGGGCTCGCGTTGCCGATGATGATCAAGGTGGTTCTCGACACGCTGGGTACAGGTGGCGGGCTCGGCGGGCCGATCACCATCCTGGTGCTGCTGCTCCTTGCCGCCGGCAGCATCGGGTTCGTGCAGCTGAACCTGATGGGTTCGCTCGCCGCCCGGGTGGTGTTCGAGGCGCGGGAATCGATGGTGCGCAGCTACTTTCGTGCCACTGTGGCAAGCGTGACCAAGCGGCCGTCCGGTGAGCTGGTCACTCGCGTCACCTCGGACACCATGTTGCTGCGGGAGGCCACGTCCACGTCGCTGGTGGGCATTGTCAACGGAGTGGTGGCGATCGTCGGCACGCTGGTGATGATGGCGGTGCTCGACCTGGTCCTGCTGGGCACCATGGTGGGTGCCCTGGCGGTGGTGGGTGTGCTCGCGGCGGTGCTGATGCCGATGATCGGGAAGTCGCAGCGGAAGGTGCAGGAATCCGTGGGCCGACTCGGCGGCGTGCTCGAGGGTGCGCTTCGCGCGATCCGCACGGTGAAGTCCAGCCGGGCAGAGGATCGGGAGACCGAGCGGATCATCGTCGACGCCAAGGACTCCCAGCTGCACAGCGTGCGTGTCGCACGGATCTCGGCGGTGGTCTGGACCGTCGCCGGTGCGGGACTGCAGCTCGCCATCGTCGGAATCCTGGCCTTCGGGGCGTGGCGGGTCAGCACCGGTGTCCTGGCGGTGTCCGGTCTGGTCGCCTTCCTGATGTACGCGTTCATGATGATGATGCCGGTGACGGAGCTGACGCAGAACTTCACGCTCTTCCAGGCGGGGATCGCTGCGGCAGGACGGATCCGCGAGGTCCAGGCGATGGAGGCCGAAGAGCCGGACGAGGTCCAGGTCCGACAGCTGCATGCCGCGCCGGACGTGCCGGTGCTCGAGCTTGTCGACGTCACCGCACGATATGCACCCGGCTCCGAACCGTCGCTGCGGGGGGTCAGTGCGAGCATCCCCGCGCGTGGCCACACCGCGATCGTCGGCCCGTCCGGAGCCGGTAAGACCACGGTGTTCTCGCTGTTGCTGCGCTTCCTCCACCCCGAAAGTGGCGAGATCCTGCTCGACGGCGTCCCGTTCTCGGAGATCTCGTACGAACAGGTGCGCTCGCGGCTGGCGTACGTGGAGCAGGAAACTCCCATCGTGCCGGGGACGATGCGTTCGAACCTGCTGTTCACCCACCCGGGGGCCAGCGAGGACGAGGTCTGGGAGGCATTGCGTGCGGTGCACCTCGATGACATGGTCCGTGCGCTGGACGAGGGCTTGGACAGCGATGTGTCCGGCACCAGCATTTCCGGGGGCCAGCGGCAGCGAATCGCCGTGGCGCGGGCCATTGTCCGACGCCCCGACGTGCTGCTGCTCGACGAGGCCACCGCGCAGGTGGACGGCCGCACCGAGGCCGCCATCCACGACGTGATCCGCGAGCTGTCCAAGGACAGTGCTGTGGTGACCATCGCGCACCGGCTCTCCACCGTGATCGACGCGGACAGGATCCTGGTGATGGAGGAAGGGCGGATTCGGGCCAGCGGCACCCATGCCGAGCTGTTGCGCTCCGACGCGCTGTACCGGGAACTGGTCGCGGCGCTTCGGATCAGCACGGCTGAGCCGATCGCCGTCTGACCGCCGCGCTGCACAATCGTCTCGTCTAGCTGCGGAAACGTTCTCGGCGGCGGTACCATCGGGCGATGGCAGGTGCCGTTTTCGAACCGCCGGAACCCGCCGACGCTCGACGTCGGCGCGGTAAAAGGCTGCGAGCCACCGTCCGGCGGGAGGCACTCGGCGAGTGGTCACCGCCCGCCGACCGCCCCGACCCGACCGGCATCCTCGACCGGCAGAACGCCACCAGGGTGCCCGAGTTGGTGCCGCTGCGGTACCAGCGGATGCTGGCCTCGCCGTTCAGCTTCCTGCGGGGGTCGGCGGCGATCATGGCGTGGGACCTCGCACACGGGCCGCGCACCGACCTGATGGTCATGGCCTGCGGGGACGCCCACCTGGCGAACTTCGGACTCTTCGCCGGCCCGGACCGGCGACTGGTGTTCGACCTCAACGACTTCGACGAGGTGCATCGAGGCCCCTTCGAGTGGGACGTCAAGCGGCTCGCGGCGTCGGTGTTCGTCGCGTCCGTCGAGGACGGTCACGAACCTTGGGAGGCGCGCGCGGCCGCCCGGGTGGTGGGGCAGGTGTACCGGGAGACGATGGCGCGCGCGGCAGGCATGACCTCCCTCGACATCTGGTACGCACGGATCGAGGCGGACGCCCTGCGTGAGCTGGTGCGGGAGATGGTCGGCTCGCGGCCGGTCGCCGCGACCGAGGCGGTGTTCGCGAAAGCGGAACGGCGCACCCCGCTGGACAACCTGGCACGGTTCGCGACCGTCACCAGCGAGGGCCTGCGGATCAAGGAGGATCCGCCGCTGGTGGTGCGGCTCCCGCACGACCGGCACGCCGAGGCGACCAAGCTGCTCTTCGACGCCTACGCCAACTACCTGGACACCCTCGCCAGCGACCGCCGTCAGCTGGTGGCGCGGTACCGCTTCCAGGACATCGCGCGCAAGGTAGTGGGGGTCGGGTCCGTCGGCACCATGTGCTTCATCGTGCTGTTCGTCGGGGACACCACCCAGGACCCACTGTTCCTGCAGATCAAGGAGGCACAGGAATCGGTGCTGGCGCCGTACGTCGAGGGCGTCGAGTACCGGGACCAGGGGCAGCGGGTGGTCGAGGGGCAGCGCCTGATCCAGAGTGCGAGCGACCCGTTCCTCGGCTGGTTCACCGGGACCGGTCCGCTGGGCCGCGACTTCTACGTTCGGCAGCTGCGGGACAAGAAGGGTGGCTTCGACATCAGCGTCCTGCGGCCGGAGGGCATGCGGGTGTACGCGCGGGTGTGTGCGAGCGCGCTGGCCCGCGCCCACGCCCGCACCGGGGATCCGATTGCGATAGACGGGTACCTCGGCAGCGGGGCGGTGTTCGACGCGGCGATCGAGCGGTTCGCCGTCCGCTACGGCAAGCAGAACAGGCGGGACTACCGGAGGGTGCGCGCTGCGCGAGGTTGACGGGCGGACCGATCCGCCCGCCAACTCCGCGCGAACACGACGGCTCCGCTACCAGATGCGCACGCGGAGTTCGGGTTCCAGGTAGAGGTCGTCGCCGGGCGTCACGTCGAACGCGTCGTGGAAGGTGTCCAGGTTACGCACCACGCCGTTGCAGCGGAACTCTGGCGGCGAGTGCGGGTCGACGGCGAGGCGGCGCAGGGCCTCCTCGTTGCGGGCCTTGGTTCGCCACACCTGGGCCCACCCGAAGAACACCCGCTGCAGTCCGGTCAGCCCGTCGATCTCCGGGGCCTGCTTGCCGTCCAACGCGATCCGGTACGCCTCGAGTGCAATGGACAGCCCGCCCAGGTCGCCGATGTTCTCGCCGATGGTGAACTCTCCGTTGACCTTGTGTCCGGGCAGCGCCTTGGGCTCGAACGCGTTGTACTGCTCGATCAGCGCGGTGGTGCGCTTGCCGAACTCGGTGCGGTCGTCGTCGGTCCACCAGTCGACCATGTTGCCGTCGCCGTCGTACTTGGCGCCCTGGTCGTCGAAGCCGTGCCCGATCTCGTGGCCGATCACCGCGCCGATCCCGCCGTAGTTGGCGGCGTCGTCGGCTTCCGCGTCGAAGAACGGCGGCTGCAGGATGGCTGCCGGGAAGACGATCTCGTTCATCCCGGGGTTGTAGTAGGCGTTGACGGTCTGCGGCGTCATGAACCACTCGTCACGGTCCACCGGGCCGCCGAGCTTGGCCAGGTCGCGGTCGTGCTCGGCGGCGTAACCGCGGCGGTAGTTGCCGACCAGGTCGTCGGCGGTGATCTGCAGCCCGGAGTAGTCGCGCCACTTGTCGGGGTAGCCGATCTTCGGGGTGAACTTCTCCAGCTTGGTCAGCGCGGCCTTGCGTGTCTCGGGGCCCATCCACTCCAGTTCGGAGATGTTGCGCCGGTACGCCTCCTGCAGGTTGGCGACCAGTTCCTGCATCCGCGCCTTGGCCTGGGCGGGGAAGTGCCGCTCCACGTACAGCTTGCCGACGGCCTCGCCGATCAGGTCCTGCACCAGCGTCACGCCACGCTTCCACCGCTCGCGGTTCTCCTCCGCGCCGGTCAGGGTCCTGCCGTAGAAGTCGAAGTTCTCGGCGACCACGTCCTCGGTGAGATACGGTGCGCGCGAGTGGATCACCCGCCAGGCAGTCCACGCCTTCCAGTCCTCGAGCGGGCGCTCGGCCCACAGTGCGGTCATCGAGGCGAGGAAGCTGGGCTGGCGGACCACCAGCTCCGCGAACGTTTCCGTGGTGCCGCCGAGGCCGGAGACCCATGCGGCCCAGTCGAACCCGGGGTTCTCGCGGGCGAGGTCCGCAAACGTCACCAGGTTGTAGCTCAGCTCCGCGTCACGCCGCTTGACCACGTCCCAGTGGCCGGCCGCGATCGCGGTCTCGAGGTCGAGAATGCGCTGCGCGTCGCCGGCCGGGTCGGGTCTGCCGGCGAGGGCGAGCATGGCCTGCACGTGCGCCCGGTAGGCCTCGCGGGTGTCGGCGTAGGAGTCCTCGCGGTAGTAGGACTCGTCGGGCAGGCCGATGCCGGACTGCGTGAGGTGCACCAGGTAGCGGGTGGAGTCCTTGGCGTCGGTGTCGACATAGCTGGCCACCACGCCGCCGACTCCGACGCGCTCGAGCCGACCCAGCAGACCCGCGAGCGCGGACCCGTCGGCGACGGCGTCGACCTCGGCCAGCTCCGCTGCGATGGGCTCCAGACCCGCGCGCTCGACGGCGTCGGCATCCATGAACGAGCTGTACAGGTCGCCGATCCGCTGCGAGTCGGTGCCCGTCGCGCCCGCGGCCGCGGCGGACTCGGTGATGATCGCCTGCACGTCGATCTCGGCCTGGTCGTAGAGGGTGCGGAATGCGCCGTCGACGGCCCGGTCGGCGGGTATCTCGTAGCTGTCGAGCCACTGGCCGTTGACGTGGACGAACAGGTCGTCCTGGGCTCGGATGCCCGTGTCGAGGTGGGTGAGGTCGATTCCGGAGCGCGTCATGCCCTCCATCATGGCCGCTCGGCGGGGGGGGGGGGGGGGGGGGGGGGGGGGGGGGGGGGGGCCGTCCTGGGCATTGGTCGTGTTGTTCCCGCGGCCGGTGTGCTCGTCGTACGGGGCGCCGGCGTAGACCTCGTCGAGCAGGGCCTCGTCGAAGAACAGCTGGGTGGTCAGCACGGTCTTCTTGTCCACGTGCACCTTGACGTCGATGTGTGTGGTCCGGCCCATGTACCAGCCGGGGAAGACGGTGGTGAACGCGGCGACCCCGTTGGCATCGGTGACCTGCGCGCCCCGCAGGTAGGTGCCGTCGTCCGTGGTGGTGGCCTCGCTGTCGCCGACGCTGTAGGAGCCGTCGGAGGTCTCCCCGGATCCGGCGCCGCCCGGACCGCCGGCACCCGGACCACCGCCGCCGGGCCCGCCGGCCGGAGGCGCGCCCGTCGGGGGCCGTCCGCCCGGACCGCCGCCGGCCGGGGGGCCGCCGCCGTTCGAGGCCTGTGATCCCGACTCGAAGCCGGAGTACGCCCCACCGGCGTCGCAGTGCCAGATCTCGACCACGGCGTTGGCCGTCCCGCCGCCGCCCTCGGGCGTGCAGGTGGCGCTGTCCTGGACCCGGATCGCCAGCTCGAAGGTGGTGCCGGGCCGGTCCTCTCGGATGTCGCTGCGGATCGAGTCGACGTCGAACCAGTACGGTCCCTGCGTCTCCTCCTTGCTGGTCACGCACTGCGGTGCCCGGGCCAGCAGCGCCATCACGTCGTCGCCGGCGGCCGCCGAGTCGGTGACGACCGAGGTGGTGGTGGTGGCGCCGCCGCCCGACGCGCCATTGCCCGTGCAGGCCGCGATGAGTCCGCTGAGGCCGACCGTGCCGCCGAGGGCCAGGGCGCGTCGCCGGCTGACCCGGGCCCGGCTGCGTTCGATGTCCTTGTTCACGCTTTCTCCCGTCTCGCTGTTGCGGTCCACCCTCGCGGGCGCCGCTGCGAGAACGCTGCGACGGTCCTGTCCGGTCGCAGTGAAAACGCTGTGAGTCTGCTGTGTGGAAGGTCAGCGGGGCGGGACGACCGTGGGGGCCTCCAGGGTCACCGAGAACCGGTCCTCGATGTTCTGCTGGAACTCGTCGATGCAGCGCTGTTGGGCCTGTTCACTGCTGCCGGCGTCACGCATGCAGTCGACGAAATCCCGGCCTCCGACGCGGTTGAACAGGCCGATGCCCACCACCACGAGCACGATCGAGACGATCACCGCGAGGACGCCGAGCAGGATGCCGGCCAGGGACATGCCGCCGTTGGTGGCGCGCTGCTTGCGGACCTGCGAGCGGCCGACGAACCCGAGGATCACCGCGAGGATGCCCAGCACCACGCCGCCGATGACGGTCCACGAGGTCACCAGGGCCAGGATTCCGACGATCAGGGCGGCGATGCCCGCGCCGTTCTGCGCGGCGGGTGCGCTGGGCTGGGCAGCGTAGGGCTGGGCGGGGTACTGCTGCCCCGGGTACTGCTGTCCCGGGTACTGGCCGGGCTGTTGCGGCTGTCCCGGGTAAGGCTGGCCGGGTTGCTGCGGCTGTCCCGGGTAAGGCTGGCCGGGGTACTGCGGCGGCTGGCCGGGGTACTGCTGCCCCGGAGGCTGCGGCGGACCCGGGTACGGGGGCTGGTACTGCGGGTAGTTCGGCTGGCCGCCGGGCTGGGCCCCGGGCTGACCGCCGGGCTGGGCCCCGGGCTGACCGCCGGGTTGCCCACCCGGTTGATCCTCTGACGGCGGTTCGTTGCCCGGCTGCGGGCCGTCCGGTGGCTGAGGGGGCTGGGTCATCGTCTCTCCTCGATCGAAACCGTGAGCGCCGAATCTGATCGCCCCTGCAGGATAGTCCGCGCCTGGCCGATTCGTCCGGTTCCGCCCCCGGCCGGCCGGCGCCCGAACCCCGGGGAAAGGAGGTGACCCGGCGGGAAACGGGCGCCTCGATCAGACCAGTTGGATGCTGGCGGCCGCGCGCACCAGCACCTGGCCGGCCGGGTCCACGAGCCTGGTCTCCACGAGGGCGAGCCGGCGTCCGGCCCGCACCACCGTCGCCTCGGCGCGGATCCGGGGGCCGTCGACGGCGGGGGAGCGGATGAAGTCGATCCGCAGATCCAGCGTCCGGTAGTTCTGGCCGGGGGCGGTCAGGCTCTGCCCGGCGAGCCCGGTCAGCAGGTCCGCGGCGGAGACCAGGACGCCGCCCTGGATGGACCCGAGCTGGTTGCTCATCCACTCGCGCGGCGCGAACTCGCCTGCCACCCGACCCTTCTCGACGTCGGTGAGGTCCACCTCCAGCAGGCCGGCGAGGGGTCCCCGGGCGATCCGGCCGGCCTGGATCCCGGTGACCACGTCGAGGCCGGCGTACCCGGCGAACGCGGCCGCGTCGGTGACGGGTTCCGCGGCGGGGACGGGCAGGCGCTCACCGCGGGCGATCGCCTCGGTGTGGGTGGCCGGGCGGGTGACAACCATGCCGCGGGACTGCAGGACCACCGCAACCTGTCCGTCCGGCCCGACCATCTCGCCCGTGGCGAGCCCGGTTCCGGTCTCGAGGTCGAGGTGCACGGCCTGTCCGCGCGCCACGATCGCACCGGACGCCGGCAGCGGTGCGGCCATCGCAGCGGTGATCTGGGAGAGCACCACCGAGGCGCCGGCCGGCATCGACGTGCCGACCGCGCCGCCGGGGACGGCGTCGACGAGTACGCCGATCGAGCCGAGGACGGTGCGCCCGCGGTGGTCGTGGAAGCGGGGGCCCAGCTCCTGCTCGAAGCGGACCGAGCCGGGCTCGAGGTCGAGGGCCCGCACATCCATCAGTTCGTTGAGGCGATCCAGGCGCAGGGTTTCCGTCGCGGTCATGCGGCCCTGTCTACCAGCCGGGTGTTCCTCACTCGAGTTGGGCACTGGAACCGGTGCGGGCGAGCAGATGGCCGTCCGCGTCGAGCAGACGGGTCTCGATCAGCACGATCCGGCGTCCGGCACGCACCACCTCGGCCTCGACGCGGATCGGTGGTCCGTCGACGGCGGGGGACCGGACGAAATCGATCTTCAGGTCCAGCAGCCGGTACGACTGCCCGGCGGCGGTCAGGGCCTGCGCACTCAACCCGCTGGTCAGGGCCGCGGCGGAGAAGAGGATTCCGCCCTGGACCGAACCGATCTGATTGCTCATCCACGGGGTCGGAGCGAATCGGGCGGAAATGCTTGTGTCGCCGACCGATTCGATTTCCATCCCGAGCAGTCCCGCCAGGGGGCCGCGACGGAGGGTGCTGGCGGCGATACCGGCCACGACGGCGCGCCCGTCGAGTCCGGTCAGGGACTCCGGGTCCGCCGGCTCCGGGTCCGGTATCACCAGGGTGGGACCGGCGGCGAGGTGCACATCGCTCCGCGCGGCGCGCGTCACGACGACGCTGCGGGCGAGCAGGCGCACCGCGGTGGCGCCGGCCGCGGTGGCGACCCGTCCCGCGGACAGCCCGGTGCCGGCGTCGAGGTCGAGGTGTTCGGTGCGGGCCCGTGCGGTGACCACGCCCGCCGAGGGGAGCGGGGCGGCGACCGCGGCGGTGAGTTGCGAGACCACGGTCCGGTGGCCCGGGGGGAGCGAGGCGTAGAACGCGCCGGCGACCGCGGTGTCGGCGAGCACGCCGACCGAGGCCAGCCCGCACAGTCCGCGGTGGTCGCGGAAGCGCGGACCGATCGTGCCCTCCAGTTCGGTGCCGGCGGGGGCCATGGCGAGCACGCGGACGCCCATCATCGTGTTCAGGGGGTCGACGCCGCGGGGGCGGGTTGCGGATACGGTCATGGAATCTCAATAGCAGCCCGCGACGGTGTCGAGTAGTTCAGGGTCCTGCCTGGCGGGACGGCGCGGAATCGAATGGGCCGCCCGGCCCTAACCGCCGAGGCGTGCGCGCATCTCCCAGACCAGCACCTCGGCGGGCTGCGCCGCGCTGAGCCGCTGCCCGCCGGTCGCGGTGAACCGGACCGCGTCGCCTTCGGACAGGATGCCCGCGCCCTCGAGTGCGACCTCGCCCTGTGCGACGAACAGGTGCAGGTAGGGGGCCTCGGGAAGCTGGACGGTGTCGCCGGCGCGCATCCGTGCCACGTACAGCGCGGCGTTCGAGTTCGCGATGCCGATGGCCGACTGCCCCTTGTGTTTGCGCATGCCCGACGCGACCGGGACCAGCCCGCCGCGCATCAGCTCGTCGTCGATCTCGAGCTGCTCGTAGCCGGGGGTGATGCCGGATTCGTCGGGCAGCACCCACATCTGGACGAAGCGGACCGGTTCGGCGTGTTCGGCGTGGGGTGAGCCGGGCAACCGCCAGGCGTCGTTCTTCTCCGAGTGGAGGATCCCGGACCCGGCCGTCATCCGCTGCGCGAGACCGGGGTAGATGACACCGGAGTGCCCGATCGAGTCCTGGTGCACCAGCGAACCGCGCAGCACCCAGGTGACGATCTCCATGTCGCGGTGCGGATGGGTTTCGAAACCCTGTCCCGGCGACACGATGTCGTCGTTGTTGACCATCAGCATGCCGTGATGGGTGTTGTCGGGGTCGTAGTGCTGGCCGAAGGAGAAGGAGTGCTTCGAGTCCAACCAGGCGATCCGGGTTTTCAGCCGGTCGCCGGCCCGGTGGATGTCGACGTGCGGTGTGGTGGGTGCCGTCATGGTTGGGTTCCTCCCTCGTGGTGCCTGGGTTCCACAGTACGGAGGTGGTCCGGAAGGCCCGCGACCTTGCGGTCGTATCGTCTGACAGTTGCTGGACCGGGGGGTCTCGACCGCGGCTACGCCCTGGCGCAGCACATCGGACCGGTGTGATCGGGGCTTTTGCGCTGGTATTTTGAGGAGGTCGCATCGCGTGGATGCGCGCGGGAGCCGAGGCGGGAACTAGTGAGCAACACCGAGGGCGTCGGAGCGGCCGACACCGCTGGCGGGGCGGCCGAAGGGGCCGGCGCGAACGTGACGACCACGATCGTGCGCCGGATCAGGTCGGGCCGTGACGACGAGTTCGCCGACTGGATTCAGAGCGGTCTCGGCCTGGCCAGGATCTTCCCAGGCTTCCTCGGCGGGGGGTGGCTCAAGGAGAGCAGCGTCTCGGACGTGTGTGTGATCGTGCTTCGCTTCGAAACGCAAGCTGCCCTTGATAACTGGCTTCGTTCGGCATTGCGAGGGGGGTGGCTGCGCACCGGCAGGAACATCGCCGAGGAACTGCCCAACGACCGCGTCACGACGGCCGTGGACCTGTTCGAGCGGCCCTGATCCGGTTCGATCTGCACGTGCAGGACCGGGGTGGCGGGGAAGCCTACCTCCGTTGTCGTGAACTGAGCTCGGCGTGCATCTCCCAGATCAGCACTTCGGCGTCCTCGGTGGCGGTCAGCCGCTGGCCGCCGGTCCCGGTCAGCCGGATCGAATCCCCGTGGGAGACAGGGCCGACACCCTCGACGTCCACCGCGCCGCGGGCCACGAACACGTGCCCGAACGGCGCGTCGGGGATCGTGACCGACCCGCCCGGCCGCAGCCGCGCGGCGTGCAGGCCCGCGTGGCGGTTGCGCAGCCCGATGGCCGCGTCGTGGCGGTGCCGCGGCAGGCCGGAAGCCACCACCACGAGTTTGCCGGCGTCGAGTTCGTCGTCGATCGGCAGTTCCTGGTAGCTCGGCTCGATGCCGAATTCGTCCGGCGGAACCCACATCTGCACCAGGTGGACGGGCTCGGCCACGCGAGAGCCGTCGGCGCGCACGCGGTCGTTGCGCTCCGAGTGGAAGATCCCCCGGCCCGCGCTCATCCGTTGCGCGAGACCGGGGAAGACCACGCCCGAGTGCCCCTCGGAGTCCTGGTGGACCAGGGATCCGCTGAGCACCCAGGTGACGATCTCCGCGTCCCGGTGCTGGTGGCTGTCGAAGCCCTCGCCGGCGTCGACGATGTCCTCGTTGTTGACCACCAGCAGTCCGTGGGCGTGCTCGGCCGGGTCGAAGTTGCCCGCGACGGGCATGCTGTGTCGCGAGTCGAGCCAGCCGTACCTCAGGTGCCGGCGGTCGCCGGCCCGCTGGACCGCCACCTCGGCCACGGCGTCAGCCGAGGGTCTCGTGGGCGGCTGGGATGGACCCGAGGCGTCCGGCCTGGAAGTCCTCGAACGCCTGGATGACCTCGGCCCTGGTGTTCATCACGAAGGGTCCGGCCATCGCGACGGGCTCGCGGATCGGCTTGCCGCCGAGGATGAACACCTCGAGCGACTCGGTCCGCGAGTCCTGGGTGTCCGCGGCCGCGACGGTCAGCGTGTCTCCCCGTCCGAAGACGGTGGTCTGGCCGCTGCGGACGGGCCGACGCTCGGCGCCGACCAGGCCGTCGCCGGCCAGCACGTAGGCGATCGCGTTGAACTCGGGGTTCCACGGCAGCGTCAGGCTGGCGCCGGGTGCGACGGTCGCGTGCACCAGGCTGATAGGCGTGTAGGTGGAGCCGGGGCCCTGGTGGCCGTCGACCTCACCCGCGATGACGCGGACCAGGGCGCCGCCGTCGGGGGAGGACAGCAGCGCGACCTTGGCGCCGGTGATGTCCTGGTAGCGCGGCGCGGCCATCTTGTTGTCCCGCGGTAGGTTCACCCACAGCTGCACGCCGTGGAACAGGCCACCGCTCACCACCAGGTGCTCGGGCGGGGTCTCGATGTGCAGGATCCCGCCGCCCGCGGTCATCCACTGGGTGTCGCCGCCGCCGATGGTGCCGCCGCCGCCGTTGGAGTCCTGGTGCTCCATGATCCCGTCGATCATGTAGGTGACGGTCTCGAAGCCGCGGTGCGGATGCCACGGGGTGCCCTTGGGCTCGCCGGGCGCGTAGTTGACCTCGCCCATCTGGTCCATGTGGATGAACGGGTCGAGGTGCTCGAGGTCGACGCCGGCGAACGCCCGGCGCACCGGGAAGCCCTCGCCCTCGTATCCGACGGGGGCGGTGGTCACACCGAGCACCGGGCGGGCGACGGCGTCGGGTGCGGTCTCGCCGATGCGGGGCAGGGCGAGGATGTTGTCGACGGTCACGGCGGGCATGCGGACTCCTCCGGCTTAGTAGTTGATGATTCAACTAGTTCACTGTAGCTCAACACCGTCGGCCCGGAGGTATTCCCCGCGGACGGTCAGTCGGACCCGCGCCGGTACTCCTGCTCCACCCGATCGCACCAGGACAGCAGGTACTGGTGCAGCTCCACGTGCAGGTCCGCGACCCTGGGCGGGAACTGGACGCCGTGCCGTTCGACGGTCTTGCGGGCCGCCGGGGAGACCTCCCGCTCGAACTTCCGGAGGATCCGCCGCGACCGCGCCCGTATCTGCTCGAGCAGTACGGGCACCTCGTCCGGTTCGAGCACGTCGGCGAAGAACAGCTTGACCTGCAACAGGTCTCGCATCTCGAAGTCGCTGTCGCCCTCGTCGAGCACCCAGCGATGCAGCGCCTCGCGGCCGGCCGGGGTGACGGTGAAGAGGCGGCGGCGCCGGTTGCCCTGGTGGTCGTCGCTGCCCTCGACGAGGCCGGCCTCCTCGAGCTTGCCGAGCTCGGTGTAGATCTGCGGCGGGGAGATCGACCAGAAGTGGCGGAGCGAGAGTTCCGCAGACTTGCGGATCTCGTATCCGGAACGCGACCCCACGAAGAGCATCCCGAGAACGACGTGTCCTGAGTTGCTGATGTCCATGACCGGAACCCTAATCAGTGCCCGGGACGCGTCTCGACAGGTTGCGGCTATCCGAGCAGCGCCGTGCGGGCCGCGGCGTACTCGGCGGCCAGCCGGTCGACGAGCGCGGACGCGGGGAGCACGGCCTTGACCGCACCGACGCCGTGCCCGGCGCCCCAGATGTCGCGCCAGGCCTTCGCCTCGGGCTTGCCGTCCTGCGTGTCGGTCTTCTCGCCGGTGCCGAAGTCCATCGCCGACGGGTCGGACTCCGCGAGGTCGGCGGGGTCGAGGCCGGCCGCCTCGATGCTGCCGCGCAGGTAGTTGCCGTGCACGCCGGTGAAGAGGTTGGAGTAGACGATGTCGGACGCGGCGGAGTCGACGACCATCTGCTTGTAGGCGTCGGCGGCGCCGGCCTCCTCGGTGGCGATGAAGGCGGACCCGACGTAGGCGAGATCGGCGCCCGCGGCCTGGGCGGCGAGGACCGAGCGGCCGTGTGCGATCGAACCGGAGAGCAGCAGCGGGCCGTCGAACCACTCACGGATCTCCTGGACCAGCGCGAACGGCGACTGGGTGCCGGCGTGCCCGCCCGCGCCCGCGGCCACCGCGATGAGTCCGTCGGCGCCCTTCTCGACAGCCTTGCGGGCATACCGGTTGTCAGTGACGTCGTGGAGCACGACGCCGCGGTAGGAGTGGACCGCGTCGTTGACGTCGGCGCGGGCGCCGAGCGAGGTGATCACGATCGGCACCTCGAACTCGACGATGGTGGCGAGGTCCTCCTCGAGGCGGTCGTTGCTCCTGTGCACGATGAGGTTCACCGCGTAGGGCGCGGCGGGCGACTCGGGATGGTTGGCGTCGTGCTTGGCCAGTGCCTCGGTGATCCGCAGGAGCCACTCGCGGAGCATCGGCTGCGGCCGGGCGTTGAGGGAGGGGAACGAACCGACGACCCCCGAGGTGCACTGGGCGATCACCAGGTCCGGATTGGACAGGATGAACATCGGCGACGCCACCACGGGCAGGCGGAGTCGGTCCTGGAGCACGGGGGGCAGGCTCATCTGTTTCTCCTCAGCGTCGGTGCAGTCCTGTTGGCGCAGTGGACTTTCTGTGCGTACGCGCAGTCCCGCCCGGTAGGGGCCGGCGATCAGGATTCCGTGCCAACAGGTTTCCTCAATAGGTTCATATTACTTATACCTCGGGCACGGGCGTCTGCGCCAGGGTCGGGATCGTGGCTGCGGTGTCCCTGAGCGATCGCTTATTCCCGTGACCGTTGGGCCGCCCGCATCCGACCGCGGGGCCAGGTCAGTCCGACGACTTCACGATGCGTTCGGCGATGCTGGCGAACGCGGCACCGACTTCGTCGTGGGTCTGCAGCTCGCGAGAGGGAAACCAGCGGACCGTGTCGATGCACAGGGACATCACGGCCAGGGTCGCCGTGTCCACGTTCTCGACCGCGAACTCGCCCGTCAGGACGCCGTCGGCGATGATCTCCCGCATCACCCGCACGGTGTCCCTGCGGAGGTGGACCACCTGTGCCTGATTCTCCTGGGTGAGCGCGTGCAGTTCGTACTGTGCGACACGGCCGGTGGTGTGCTGCTCCGCATGCCACCGGGCGAAGTGGAAAACCGCTGATCTGAAGCGCTTTGTCGCCGATCCCGTGGCGGTGGCGCCCGCGGTCAGGGCCGCGCGTGCGGACTCGTGCCCGGCAAGGATCAGTCGAAGCAGCACGTCCTGTTTGGAGCTGAAGTGGATGTACATGGCGGCCGGGCTCATCCCGGCGCCGGCGGCGATCTCCCGGGTGCTCGTCCCGTGGTAGCCCTTGGCGGCGAATGCATCCCTGGCCGAGTCGAGCAGTCGTTGTTCCGCATCGGCGGCCGCCCTGCTGCCGCCCGGCCCCGGCCGGGGGGCCGGCGGGGATGGCGGTGCTTGTTCTGTCACCTGGTTCTCGTCTCCTGTCGTGGCGCCGCCGCGGTCGCTCATTGCCGTCTCGTCGCTATTGACATTCTCGCATTCGTCATCGCAAACTAAGCGAGCGCTTAATCAGCTCGTCTGAGCGGGACGCCCGGGTCGGCAAGATCCCGGACCCGTCCATCGAGAACATCACGGAAAGAGCCGGACGCCCCTCGCGCGCCGACCTCACCGGTCCGACCAGGAAAGGCCGATCTCCCATGACTGAAGCAGTCATCGTCTCCACCGCCCGTTCGCCGATCGGGCGGGCGGGCAAGGGCTCGCTCGCGGGTGTTCGGCCCGACGACATGGCCGCCCAGATCGTCCGTGCCGCGCTGGACAAGATCCCCGCCCTGGATCCGCACACGGTGGAGGACCTCTACCTGGGGGCGTGGGAGCACTCCGGCGAACAGGGGGAGAACATCGCCCGACGGGTAGCGCTGCAGTTGGGGCTCGACTCCGTGCCCGGTGCGACCGTGAACAGGGCATGCGCCTCGAGTGTCCAGACCACCCGGATGGCGGCCAACGCGATCAAGGCGGGCGACGGCGAGATCTTCATCTCCGCCGGAGTCGAGTGCGTTTCGCGCTACCCGCAGCAGACCGGCGTCGGTGCCGGCGACGAGCAGTTCCAGAACCCGCTCTTCGCGCAGGCACAGGCGCGCACCGCACAGTTGGCGGCAACCGGCGCGGTGTGGACGGATCCGCGCCTGGCCGGCGGGCTCCCCGATGCCTACATCACCATGGGACAGACCGCGGAGAACGTCGCCACCCATCGCGGTGTCAGCAGGGCCGAGCAGGACGAATTCGCCGCGCGCTCACAGCAGCTCGCCGAGAAGGCAATCGCTGACGGGTTCTTCGGTCGGGAGATCACCCCGATCGTCCTGGCAGACGGGAGCGTGGTGACCGTCGACGACGGCCCGCGTGCCGGCACCACCGTGGAGACGCTCGCGGGGCTGAGGCCCGTATTCCGTGACACCGGTTCCGTGACCGCCGGCAATGCCTGCCCGCTCAACGACGGCGCTGCGGCGGTGGTGGTGATGAGCGACCGGAAGGCGGCCGAACTCGGGCTCGTCCCGCTCGCGCGGGTGGTCGCGACCGCTGTCAGCGGTCTGTCGCCGGAGATCATGGGTCTCGGTCCGGTCGAGGCGTCCCGTCGCGCGCTGGCCAAGGCCGGGCTCTCGATCGGTGACATGGACCTGGTGGAGATCAACGAGGCTTTTGCCGCGCAGGTGATTCCGTCCTACCGGGACCTCGGCATCGACATCGACCGACTGAACGTCAACGGCGGGGGTATCGCACTCGGCCACCCCTTCGGTGCGACCGGGGCCCGGATCACCACCACGCTGCTGCACTCGCTGCAGGAACGGGACAAACAGTTCGGCCTCGAGACCATGTGCATCGGCGGCGGCCAGGGCATGGCCATCGTCTTCGAAAGGATCAGCTGACAATGAATCGGACTGAAACGGCTGCTGGCGCAGTGAAATCCAATACCACCTTCGACTTCACCGGGCAGACGGTGATCGTGACCGGCGCGGCCCGCGGAATCGGCCTCGAGGTGGGGCGGCTCTTCGTGAACGTCGGTGCCGACGTATTCCTGGTCGACTTCGACGCTGCGGCACTCGACGAGGCGACCTCCGAACTGGGCTGCCGCGGCATCGCGGCCGACGTCAGCGACACCGGATCGGTGCAGTCGGTTGTCGACACGGTCGTCGCCGAGACGGGTCGGATCGACGTGCTGGTCAACAATGCCGGCATCTTGCGGGACCGGATGCTGTGGAGGCTCACCGACGACGACTACGAGCAGGTGATGGCCGTGCACGCTGGTGGCACCTTCCGCCTCACCAGGGCATGCACACCGCACTTCCGGGCGCAGCAGTACGGCCGGGTCGTCAACGTCACCTCGTACACCGGGCTGCGAGGCAATGTCGGTCAGTCGAACTACGCGATGGCGAAGGCCGGGATCATCGGATTCACCAAGACCGCGGCGAAGGAGCTCGCGGGATTCGGCGTCACAGTCAACGCCATCTCGCCCAACGCGGAAACCCGCATGATCGCCTCGATCCCGCACGACAAGCGCGCCGAACTGGCCGCGCAGGTCCCGCTGGGCCGGTTTGCCGATCCGGCCGAGATCGCTTCGGCCGTCGCCTTTCTCGCGTCGACCGAGGCCGGGTACATCACCGGCGCCGTGGTGCCGGTGGACGGAGGCATCTCGATATGACGGTTCAGGACACGCGGTGCGGACTCGGTAGGTTCGACGGCCAGGTCGCGATCGTCACCGGTGCGAGCCGTGGCATCGGCCTCGCGGTGGCGGAACGCCTGGTCGCCGAGGGTGCACGGGTGGTCGTCACGGCCCGCCGGCAGGAGGCACTCGACGAGGCGGTCGAACGACTCGGCGGCCCGGCCGTGGCGCTTGCCGTCGCCGGTCATGCGGATGACGAGGATCACCAGCAGGACGTGGTCGACCGGACCGTCGAGCGGTTCGGTCGGATCGATGTGCTGGTGAACAACACCGGCATCAACCCGATTGCCGGGTCCACCCTGGACGCGGATCTCGGAAAGGCGCGAAAGATCTTCGAGGTCAACGTCCTCGGTGCACTCAACTGGAGCCGGCGGCTTCGGGACCACTGGAGCGGGGCTCCCGGAGTGGTGGTCAACGTCGCGTCCGTCGCGGGGGTCCGGCCGGCATCCGGCATCGGTGTGTACGGCGTGAGCAAGGCCGCGGTCATCGCGTTGACCGCGCAGTTGGCTGCGGAGAACGGCCCGGCCATTCGTGTCAACGCCGTCGCGCCGGCCGTGGTCCGCACCAAGTTCGCCGGCGCCCTGTTCGAAGGCCGGGAGGACGAGGTTGTGGCGCGGTATCCCCTCGGCCGCCTGGGTGAGCCCGAGGATGTCGCCTCTGCGGTCGCCTTCCTGGCTTCCCGGGACGCGGGTTGGATCACCGGACAGACCCTGGTCGTCGACGGTGGGCTCACGCTGGCGGGTGGTGTGTGATGGCAGTGTTCGGCTCGATCGACGAGCTGCGCGGCGCGGCGGGGGCCGACCTCGGAACGAGCGGGTGGACGACGATCAGCCAGGATCGGATCGACGCGTTCGGAGAGTGCACGGAGGACCGTCAGTGGATCCACGTGGACCCAGTCCGGGCCGCGGCAGGACCGTTCGGAGGGCCGATCGCGCACGGCTACCTGACCCTGTCCCTGGTGTCGGTGTTCCTCGAGGACCTCATCGCGGTGCGGGGTGTTCGGGCCGCGGTCAACTACGGGCTGGACAAAGTACGGTTCCCGGCGCCGGTGCCCGCCGGTGCGCGGGTGCGCGGACACGGCCGGGTGCTGTCCGTCGAGGAGGTCCCCGGCGGGGTCCAGGTGGCGCTCGGCCTCACCGTCGAGTGCGACGCACAGGACAAGCCGGTGTGCGTCGCGCAGTCACTCGCCCGGTACCTGGCGGACTGAACGGACCGTCGACGACGGCGCCGACCCAAGGCATTCAGGTTGCGTTCACCTGACCGTCGCGATCGGTCTCTTGGCTATACAACTTGTCCGCGCAGAGTCTGACCTGCTCGGCCGCTCGGCCGCAGCGGATGAGCATTCTCACCTGGAGTCGGACAAGTGCGCAGAACATCGATTCGCAACGCGGGCATCATTCTCGTCGCGGGGGCCGTGGTCCTCGGCTCGAGCGCCTGCACCAAGAAGGCCGACGCGACCGCGTCGCCCGCCGCCGCGGCCACCGCCACGTCGGTCGCCGACGCCGGCGGCATGGACGCGCTGGTCGCCGCAGCGAAGGCCGAGGGGTCACTGAATCTCATTGCGCTGCCCCGTGACTGGGCAGGCTACGGCGACCTCATCGACAACTTCGGCGCCAAGTACGGCATCACGGTGACCGTCGACAACCCGGAGGCCAGCAGCGCCGACGAGGTCAACGCGATCAAGTCCCTGAAGGGTCAGGACCGCGCGCCCGACGCGGTCGACGTCGGTACCGCGTTCGCCATCAGCGGCGCCCAGGAGGGTCTCTACGCGCCGTACAAGGTGGCGACCTGGGACGGCATCCCCGAGTCGCAGAAGTCGCCCGACGGTACCTGGTACGCGGACTACGGCGGCTACATCTCGATCGGCTGCGACGCCGCGAAGGTGGCAGTGTGCCCGGCTTCGTTCGCGGACCTGGCCAAGCCCGAGTACCGGGGCAAGGTCGCGCTGACCGGTGATCCCCTCAAGAGCAACTCCGCCCTGATGTCCGTCTGGTCCGCGGCCCTGGCCAACGGGGGTTCGGTCGACGACATCGCGCCCGGCATCGACTACTTCGGCAAGCTCAAGGCCAGCGGAAACTACGTCCCCGTCAAGGCGACCGCGGCCACGATCGCGTCGGGCGAGACGCCCATCGTCGTCGACTGGGACTACCTGAACGCGGCGAAGACCAAGGACCTCGCGAACGCCGGGATGCGCTGGACCGTCGCCGTCTCGGGCGACGCGACGATCGGCTCGTACTACGCGCAGGCGATCAGCGCGACCGCGCCGCACCCGGCCGCCGCTCGCCTGTGGCAGGAATACCTCTACAGCGACGAGGGCCAGAACGGTTACCTCGCGGGATACGCACGCCCGGCGCGCCTGCCGGCGATGCAGGCCGCGGGCACCGTCGACCCGGCACTCGCCGAGCACCTGCCCGCGGTCAACGTCAAGGCCGAATTCCCCACGGATGCACAGGCAACCGCGGCGAAGGACACCCTGACGCAGACATGGGCGAGCACGGTCAAGTAGTGCGATCCGGGACTGCCGCGCGCCGCGCGGGCCTGCCGTGGAGCTGGTTCGGGCTGGTGCCGTTCTTCGGCTACGTGAGCGTCTTCTTCCTGTTGCCCACCGCGGTCATCGCGTACTCGGCGTTCCGGGTGCGGGGTGAGGGCGGCGCCAGCACGTTCGGCGGCGCGAACATGTCCGCCGCGCTCAGCGGTGCGTACCTGGACGCGTTGTGGAACAGCGCGACGATGTCGCTGGTGTGTGCGGTGATCGCGGCCGTGCTCGGGGTGGTGCTCGCGTACGCGGTGGCCACCAGTCGGGGCGGTCTGCTGCCGCGGCTGGTCTCCACCAGCGCCGCGGTGCTCGCGAACTTCGGTGGGCTGCCGCTGGCCTTCCTCTTCGTCGCGGCGATCGGCAACGCCGGCGTGCTCACCGTCTTCGTGCAGGAGCGACTGGGACTCTCCCTCCGCGACGACCTGGGGTTGGACCTGTACTCGCGTGGTGGGGTCCAGTTCGTCTACCTGTACTTCCTGATCCCGCTCATGGTCCTCGTCATCACCCCGGCGCTGGAGGGCCTGCGCCCCGAGTGGCGGGAGGCGGCCGACGGTCTCGGCGCGCGCGGCTGGCAGTACTGGCGCCACGTCGCGGGACCGGCGCTGCTGCCGCACTTCCTCGGCAGCATCGCGCTGCTGTTCTGCACCGCCTTCTCGTCGTACGCGACCGCGGAGGCGCTCACCAACGGCACGCTGGCGATCACACCGCTGCGGATCGACGGCGCGCTGTCGGGGAATGTCCTTGCCGGGCAGGAGAACCTGGGGGCGGCCCTGGCCCTGTCCATGATCGTGGTGGTGGTCCCGCTGACCCTGCTCTACCAACTGATGCAGCGGAGGAGTTCGCGATGGTTGCAGTGATCGACGCGCCGGCGACGCCGAGCGTTGCGCCGCCGGCGCCCACCACGGCGCCGCCGCGGCCCCGGGGCCGGACCCGGCGGGAGGGGCCGCCGGTGCGCTACTGGCGCGGGGTGGTCCTCGGGCTGGCCGGGCTGTACTTCCTCGGCCCGGTCCTGGTGGCCTTCTGGTTCACCGTGGACGGGGTCGACGGACCGACCCTGGCGGCGTACACCCGCATCTTCTCTGCGGCCGGCTTCGTGGACTCGATGACGAGTTCGTTGCTGCTCGGATTGATCTCGGTGGCAATCACTTTGGCGTTGATGGTGCCGACGATGCTGCTGGTGCACCTGCGGCTGCCGCGGGCGCGTCCCTACGTCGAGGTGTTCTCGCTGCTGCCGCTGGTGATTCCGCCGGTGGCCCTCGTCGTCGGCGTCCGCGGCGTGCTCGGCTGGGGCAACGGCAGCGAGTTCGTCGAGGTCTCCGCCGTGTTCACCGCGTTGCAGGACAAGTCCCTGCCCCTGGTGCTGGCGTTGATGTACGTGGTGATCGCCCTGCCGTTCACCTACCGCAGCCTCGACGCCGGACTGCGCGGCTCGAAGGTGACGGTCCTGGTCGAGGCGGCGCTGAACCTGGGTGCCTGCTGGCCGACGGTGCTGTGGCGCGTCGTGCTCCCGGCCCTGCGGACCTCGCTGCTCAACGCGGGCTTCCTCGCCTTCGCGTTGGTGATGGGCGAGTACACGATCGCGAAAATCCTGATCTTCCCGACCTTCCCGGTGTGGCTCGCCCAGTCCGGCGCCACCGACGGCCAGCTGCAGGTCGCCCTGGCCCTGCTCAGCCTGGCATTCACCTGGGCACTGCTGCTGATCGTGGTGGCGGTCGCCGGCCGAACACGAAAGGCAAAGCCATGACGAATCCGAGCGTCCGAATCGAGAACGAGGGCACGGCTGTCAGCTTCGTCGGCGTCCGCCGCACCTTCGGCGCCGTCAACGCACTGGACGGGCTGGACCTCGACGTCGCCCCGGGCGAGCTGGTGGCGCTGCTCGGGCCGTCCGGGTGCGGCAAGACCACCGCCCTGCGCATCCTCGCCGGTTTCGACCAGCCGGACAGCGGGCAGGTGCTGGTAGGCGGCGCCGACGCGGCGGGCCTGCCCGCCAACCGGCGCGACATGGGGATGGTCTTCCAGTCCTACAGCCTGTTCCCCACCATGAGCGCCCAGGACAACGTCGCGTTCGGGCTGCGCCTGCGCGGTCGCAGCGAGCGCGGGCGCGGTCGGCTCGCCCGGGCGCGGGAGCTGCTGGACCTGGTCGGCCTCGCCGACCACGTCGCCAAGTTCCCGCACCAGCTCTCCGGCGGACAGCAGCAGCGGGTGGCGTTGGCGCGGGCGCTGGCGATCGCCCCCCGCGTCCTGCTGCTCGACGAGCCGCTCTCGGCGCTCGACGCCAAGGTCCGGTACCAGCTGCGGGAGGAGATCCGCCGGATCCAGCTGGACCTGGGCGTGACCACCCTGCTGGTCACCCACGACCAGGAGGAGGCCCTCGCGATCGCGGACCGGGTTGCGGTGATGCGGGCCGGCAGGCTCGAACAGTGCGCGCCCCCTAGCGAGGTGTACCGCCGCCCGGCGACGCCGTTCGTCGCCGAGTTCGTCGGCACGATGAACCACATCCCGGCGGTCGCCGTGGACCGCGGCACCGTCCGGGTGGGCGAGCAGACCCTGGCCTGCGACGGCGAGTGGCCCGGGACCGGTCCGGTGACCGTGCTGGCGCGCCCCGAGGCGGTGCTGGTGCGCGAGGGCGTCGACGGCGACACAGTCGTCACGGCCGCGACCTTCTACGGCGCGTCGACGCGGCTGCGGCTGGCCCGGCCGGACGGGGCGGAGTTGCTCGCCGACGTCGCCAGCCACCGGGGTGGGGCGCTGACGCCCGGCGTCCGCGTCCACGTGTCCCTGCTCGACCGCCCGGTGCTGCTGGCATGAGCCGCCCGGTCGGTACGGTAGTGAGATGAGTGCGGGAGCAAGCGATCTGCCGCTCTACCGGTCGATTGCCGCGGACATCCAGACCGCGATCGAACGCGGCGACTTCGCCGACGGGGCGACGATGCCGTCGGAGAACGAGCTGACGGCGAGGTACGGCGTCTCCCGCGGGACCATCCGGCAGGCCTTCGCCTTCCTGCGCTCCACCGGGGTGGTGTCCTCGCGCCGCGGCGCCCGGCGGCAGGTGCGGAGCGGCCCGAAGGTGCAGTCGATGACCGAGCTGGTCAGCTTCTCCCGGTGGGCGCGGGGTCTCGGCGAGACGCCGAGCAGCCGGACGTTGGGCGCCACGCTGGCGCCCGCGTCCGGCATGGTGGCGGAGAAGCTGGGGGTCGAGAAGGGCACCAACGTCTTTCACGTCGAACGTGTCCGGCTTTTGGGGGCGGTGCCGACGATGCTGGAGAGCACCTACTACCCGGAGTCGCTCGCGTCGTTGATCTCCGTGATCGACCTGGACGTCGAGTCGATCACCGACCGACTGGCGGACCACGGCATCGTCTTCGCCGACGCCGAACATGCCATCGACGCCGTCGCGGCGACGCCCCGGGAGGCCGAGTTGCTCGACCTCGCTCCCGGGGCGCCGTTGCTGCGGACGGTCCGGCGGACCACCGACCCGGTCGGCGAGGTCCTCGAGTGCTCGATCGACCTGTACGCCGGCGAGGCCGTGGCGTTTGTGGTCCGCAACTCACTGGCCGCCGGGGCGACCAGCCGGGTCAGCGCGCGGACCGGGGACTGAGGGTCCGGTCCAGCCCGTCGATGTCGCCGCGGAAGTCCGCGAGGGTGACCGCGGGCGCGTCGGGGTCCTTGCCCAGGTCGTCGAACCGGCGCAGCCGGCACGCTTGCTGGGCATAGGGCTCGGCGGCGAAGGCGGCGACCTCCGCCGCGCCCATGACTCCGCCCTGCACCGCCATGGTGAACTTCGAGGCGTCGGACAGCTTGTCGTAGTAGCTGGGGTCGGTCGCGCACAGGTAGCGCTTGGCCGCCACGTGCAGCCGCACCGGCTCGGTCACCGCCTCGTCGAACCACGTGGACAGCCACTCGGCGGCGACGGCGTCGTGGTGGTTGTCGTTGCCCGACATGAGGTCCCGGCCGCTGATCGCGCCGGAGAAGTGGCCGACGTCGTGCAGCACCGCCGCCACCACCAGCTCGGCGGGGGCGCCCGCCGCGCGGGCGGCCCGCCCGGTCTGGAGCATGTGCTGGGCCATGGACACCTGCTCGCCGAGGTACTCCTGCCCGCCCTCCCCGGCGAACAGCGTGGACAGGGCGTCGTAGGCGTTGGTCATCGGGTCTCCTGGAAGGTCTGCAGGGTGCTCAGTAGTCCGTCCAGGTCCGCGTAGGTGCCCTGGAGGTGGCGGCCGCCGGCGGCGGCAAAGGCGGTGCGCGCGTGCAGCAGTCGGGTGTTGTCGAAGAGCAGGCAGTCGCCGTCGCCGAGGTGGAAGTTGAGCTGGGCCTCGGGCGCGTACAATAGTTCGGCGAACTCGCGGTAGGCGCGGTAGAACTCGCGCGCCAGGTCGGGATGCAGGCGCGGCACCACCATCGACCGGTTGTTGAAACGGATCTCGCGGATGCGGCCGGACTCGTCGAGGGAGATCAGGGGCGTCACCGCGCTCAGGTGGGCGTCGGGGGAGTCGAAGCGGTAGGTGACCGCGGTGCGGGTGAGGATCTCGAAGGCGCGAAAGTTGCGCTCGCGCAGCGTCGCCGCGGCCGCGAAACCGTCGACGAGACCGGACTCACCGCCGACGGACGCGTTGTGCAGGCAGTGCAGGAGCTGGAGCGTCGGCACCGGGTCGCGGTACGGGTTGTCGGTGTGCGGACTGATCGCGAGGCCGGTGAACGCGAGGTTCACCGCGTTCTCCTCCACCCGCACGTCGAAGAGCCTGCCGTAGTTGGTTTCCCGGACGAAGCCGAACGTCTCGGCCACCTTCGTGACCTGCCCCGGCTCGGTGGGCACCCCGCGCAGCAACGCGAATCCGCGCTCGACCACGTCGTGCAGTGCCGGGGCCGGGTCGGTGACGTACCCTGCCCAGTCGTACGACCGGAGCGGCGACATCTCGGATGCCTGCCGCCACAACCGCTTTCCGTGCTCGGTGCGCGAGTCGGAAAGCGGCTCGGGTGATTCCGCTGCGATCAGCGCGTCGAGGCCGAAGGTGGACTGGTGACCGTCGGGTGCGAACTCGACCTCGACGCGGTCGCCGTGGACGCGGGCCTCGCGGACCCGGAGGTCTGCGGGCAGGTCGACGATGTTGAACAGTCGCTGACCGCTGACGGCGTCGCGGCTCGCGGCGCCGGTGCAGGCGTCGCGGAGCCACACCGCGGCGACCTCGACCACGGCGCCGTCGACCGTCAGCCTCAGGTCGCCGTCGACGACCGACACGGCGATCGCCCTCTTCTCGATAACTTGGCTGTACATGTCTACGAGGTTGGCAGGGCCGGACGTCCGGTCGACAACGTGACGGTGAACAGTGGGTGGCGGATTCGTCGACGGCGGGTAGGGGCAGGGGTCAGGGCAGCAGGACGAACTTCCCGCGGGGGTGCGGCGCCGCCAGCTCGGTGTGCGCCCGCGCGGCGTCGGCGAGCGGGAAGGTCTTCGCGACCTGGACTACGAGCTTCCCCTGCCCGGCCAGATCCACCAGGCCCGCGCGGGCCTCCCGCCGGATCCGGGCGCTTTCCGGGGTGCCGCCGCCGATCGCGGGGAACCCGTCCTGCTCCGCCCGGCCGAACGCGGCGATGGTGACGATCCGGCCACGGTCCGCGACCAGTTCCAATGAGGCGTCGACGGCCTCGTCGGTGCCGACGGTGTCGACGGCCGCGTCGAATCCGTCCGGTGCGGCCGCTCGCAGCCGGTCCGCCAGGCCGTCGCCGTACTCGACCGGGACGGCGCCGAGCTCGCGCAGGTAGGAGTGGTTCGACGCCCGGGCGGTGCCGATCACGGTGGCACCCCGCGCGACGGCGAGTTGCACGGCCAGCGATCCCACGCCGCCGGACGCGCCGTGGATCAGGACGGTGTCACCGGCTGTCACGGCGGTGGTGGTCAACGCGTCGACGGCGGTGCCGCCGGTGGTCAGCAGGCCGGCGGCCTGCTCCCAGGACAGTGCGGAGGGTTTGGCGAGGACGTCCGTGGCGGCGACATTCAGCCGCTCGGTGTAGCCGCCGGTGCCGGTGTAGGCAATCACCTCGTCGCCGATACGGAACGGGCCGTCGTCGCCGACCGCGACCACCACGCCGGACACCTCGATGCCCGGACGCACCGGAAGGCTGCGGGGATCGGTGCCGAAGGCGCCGTTGTACATCTTGTAGTCGGCGGGGTTGACGCCCGCCGCGCGCACCTCGACCTGGACCTGGCCGGGGCCGGGCGGCGGTACCTGCTCGTCGATCACGGTGAGGACCTCGGGTCCTCCGAACTCGGGGGCAACGACGGTATGGGTCATGACCCGGGAACGGTCTGGCGAGGGTGATCTATTCCACAGGCGCCCACCGAACCCGGCCCAAACTTGTACCGAGTCCAACATTGGGCCTACGCTGGAACCGTGACCCAGCCAGCCGGGCTCCGCGCGGCGAAGAAGCTCGAGACGTGGCGCGCACTGCGCGCCGCGGCGGTCGAACTCGTCTGCGCCCGCGGGTACGACGCGGTGTGTGTCGAGGAGATCGCGGCCGCCGCGAACGTCTCGAAGAGCACCCTGTTCAACTACTTCGACTCCAAGGAGTCGTTGCTGCTCGACCCCGACCCCGAGGATCAGGCGCACTGGCGGTGCCGGGCTGCCGCGAGGCCCGCCGACGAGCCCCTGTGGGACTCGTTGCGGGAGATCATCGTCGGCTGCGTCGGCCGCGACGAGCCGAAACTGTTGCTGCGCAAGAACATCATCGGGGCATCCCCGCCCACACTCGAGTCGGTGTGGTCGGCCAGCGAGCCGTTCCGGACCTTCGTCCGGGAGTGGGCCGGGTGCCGGACCGCGGGCACCGACCTCGACGCCTTCCATCTCGCGTTGGTGCTGAACTCGGCCTTCGCCGTCGTGCACACCGCGTATCGGGCGTGGCAGCCGGGCGAGGGGGTGGCCCGGTTCGAGCAGTTGCTGCGCGACGGATTCGACCTGGCCGGAGCGGGATTCGCCAGGCCGGGCCCACCCCTCCCGGACGCGGACTGACGCGGAGCGCACCATGGGCGAACTGCTGGAGCGACTACAGACCCTCGACGTGATCGTCGGGTACGCCGTCGTAGCCGCGTTCGTCTTCACCGAGGATGCGCTGCTGCTGGGGTTCCTCGTCCCCGGCGAGACCGCCGCGATCATGGGCGGCGTGATCGCCAGCCAGACCGACGCGAACCTGTGGCTGATGATCGCCCTCGTGATCGTCGCCGCGATCCTCGGCGACACCGTCGGATTCGGACTCGGCCGGCGGCTGGGTCCGCGGGTGTTGCGGGTCCCGTTCCTCGGCGCCCGCCTCGACGGTGCGCAGGCGTTGCTCACGCGGCACGGCGGCCCGGCGGTGTTCCTGGGTCGCTTCGTGGCGTACGTGCGGACGGTGATGCCCCCGCTCGCCGGGCTCAGCGAGATGCCGTACCGGCGCTTCCTGGCCTTCAACTCGGTCGCGGCCGTGGTGTTCGGCACCGGGAACGTGCTCCTCGGCTACTTCGCGGGGAACTCGTACGAGAGGGTCGAACACGCGCTCGGCGGCGGTACCACCGTGCTGCTGGCGGTCGCGGCCGTGGTCGCCGCCAGCTGGTGGCTGCGTCGCCGGTTCCGCGCCCGGGCGACCCGCCTGCCGTCACTGCCCGTGGTCGGGGCACCGTCGGCGGACGACTCTCCGCACCCGGCCGGCGCCTGACCGATCGCCCCGTACCGCACGGTGGCCTCGCGGAAGACGGGTGGCGGGTGCATGCCGGATCGAGGACCTCAGAGAATCCTCAGACACACGCAAGGGACACGCCACAATCCGCCCGTAGCGTCGCAGCTATGGTTGCCACACATGCGAATCCGCCCCGAAACAGACGGCGGTGGACCGCCCTCCTGCTGACCGCGGCCCTGCTGGGCGGCGGTGTGGGCGCCTACTTCTGGACCCGGTCGGACACCCCGTCGCGGCTGGTCGCCATCGTGAACGAGGACGCCGGGGCCAGCGCCGCGGGCAAGCCGGTGCGGGCGGGCGACCAGGTGGTCGCGGCGCTGCAGGAGGCCGACGACTTCGACTGGGAGGTGGTGGACGCCGACACCGCCGCGGACCGGAGGTACTTGGCGTCGGTGACGGTCCCGGCGGACTTCTCCGAGGCCGTGACCAGCCAGGGCGGCACCGATCCCCGGCAGGCCGAGCTCGCCGTGCACCGCAACCGGGCTGGTACCGCGGCCGACGACGCGGCCATCACCGCCCTGATGACCACCGTCTCGGAGCAGACCGGCGCCCGCGGCATCAAGGACCTGCTCGCCGGTGTCGCGTCGGCGCGCGGGCAGCTGCAGCAGACCCTGCTGCCGGCCCAACTGCTCACCGCCGCAACTGGTGCGGCGGACAAGCAGGCGCAGGAGCTGCTGGCCGGGGTGGACTCGGTGCTGCCGTACCTGGCGACCGCGAACGACGGGGCGAACCAGTTGGTGGACGTGGCGGGCCAGGTCGCCGGGATGGTCGACGGGGCGAGCGGCCCCGCCGGGGAGCTGTCCGACCGGCTGACCGCGCTCGGGCTGAGCATCGGCGACGTCACCCGCGGGACGGCACGGCTGCAGGAAGGCCTCGGCGAGGCGGTCGCCGTGCTGCGCGCCCCCGGTGCCGAGGCCGTCCTGCGGGCGTCGGGCGTCGAGGTGGGCAGGGCCGTCGGCGCGCTGGAACAGACCTCCGCCGACCTCGGGGCGCTGTCCGCCCAGTTGAACTCCGTCACCGCGCTGCTCGGCGAGGGGGTCGGGCCGGACACCGACCTCGGCGACGCGGTGCGCAGCGGCTTCGGCCAGTTGGAGGCGGTGTCCGCGCAGCTCACCAGCGCCGGTCTCCAGTTGCAGGACGGCATCGGGCCGATCGCCGCGCAGGCTCCCGAGATGCTGGGCAGCACCAAGGACCAGATCCTGGCCGGTGTCGGCCAGCTCAAGAGCGTGTCCGCGCAGCTCGGCGACCAGCTGACCAAGGGTGTCGACGCCATCCCGGTGCGTAACGCCGCTCAGCAGCAACAGATCTCGTCCGTGCTCAGCTCCCCGGTGTCGGTGGTGCAGTCCGGCGCCGAGCCCGGTGCGGCGGTCTTCACCGCGGAGAACCTCGCGATCGCGTTCGCGGCGACCACGCTGCTGCTCGCCGCGGCGCTCGCGTGGACGGTGCGGCGGGGAACGGGCGTTCCGGCAATTTCGGGCGCACGGGCGGACGTCGATGGGTCATAGTGGGGTTGTGCCGACGACACGACGATCGACCGCTGCCCTTGCCCTGACCGCCGCCGCCGTGGCACTGCTGGCCACCGGGTGTACCAGCGGCAGCGACGGCGGGTCCGGCGACTCCGCGCCCCCCGGGATCAGCACCCAGGGCACGGGGAAGGTGACCGGCACCCCCGACACCGTCACCGTGGTCGTCGGCGTCCAGACCCAGGGCGCCGAGGCCAACGTCGCCCTCGCCGAGAACGCCCAGCGCGCGACCGACCTGATCGACACGCTGAAGGGCAAGGGCGTGGAGGCGGCGGACATCCAGACCTCCAACCTGTCCGTGCAGCCGGTCTTCGCGCCCGGCGGCTCGGCGATCACCGGGTACCAGGTGACCAACCAGGTGACGGCGACCGTGCGTGACGTGAGCAAGGCGGGCGGGTTGATCGACGCGGCGGCAGGCGCCTCGGGCGACGCGATCCGGGTGCAGCAGACCTCCTTCTCCATCGCCGACGACAGCGAGCTGCGGGCGCAGGCCCGCGCCCGGGCTGTGCAGCAGGCCGAGGACCAGGCCGGGCAGATCGCCGAGGCGGCCGGGGTGCGCCTCGGCGACGTCCGGTCGATCACCGAGGTGCCCGCGGGCACTCCGGGCCCGTACCCGCAGGCCGGGGCGCTGACCGACCGGGTGCCGTCGACACCGGTCGAGCCGGGCAGCCAGGAGCTGACGGTGTCGGTCTCGGTGGTCTACGACATCGACGACTAGGACACGCCCTGGCGGCGCGCGGCCCACCGGTCGGGGTCGCACTCGAGTGCGGAGCGGTCCCAGCCGCCGAGCTCGGCGGCCGCACGGTAGGTGCCCTGCAGAAAGTCGAGCAGCACGGCGTCGGGATCGTTCGCGGTGCGGACCGCCTCGTAGGGGAGCAGGAACTGCCGGAACTCGTTGCTGTAGAAAGCGTCCGGCGCTCCGATCGGGAAGGCGTCGAACCCCTTCGGCTCGGGATAGGCGTACGCGTAGAACGCGCCCTCCTCGCCGCCACCCGGCCAGAACCCGCAGCTGCTCAACTCGTGTGAGTAGCCCTCGACCATGACCCAGTCGCCGCAGTTGGGCGCGCCGCCGGGGTGGGTGGGCGCGGTCCGGCCTGAGAACCGGGTGCACGCGAGATCCATGGCGCCCCAGAAGAAGTGGACGGGAGAGACCTTGCCGACGAAGTGGGACCTGAACTCGTGCAGGACGCGGTCGGCCTGCACGAGTTGCCGCCAGAACAGATTTGCGGCCGTCGCGTCGTAGGCGCAGTGGGTGCGGTCCTCGGCGAAGGGGATCGCGGGGTCGACCTCGTTCGGGGTGGCCTGGGTGGTCACCTCGATCCCAAGGCGGTCGAGGGCCCGCCCGACCTTGGCGTGGAACTCGGCCACCGACTGCGGCTCGAGCGCGACTTCCTCCGCGCCGCCGTCGCTGGTGACGATGCGCAGCCGGTGCGCTCGGAAGTCGAACTCGATGTCGAAGACCCGGGTCCCGTAGGGGATGGTCGAGGTGGTCAGGCCGCGCGGGGTCACGTACAGCGTGACCTGCCACCAGTGATTGACCAGGGGCGCCAGCGACAGCCGGATCTTGCCGACGATCTGCATCCACATGTGCAGCGTCTCGCGGGTCTCGGTCCAGTCCGCGACCCGCAGTGCAGGCCAGGCGGGGGCAGTCGGTTCGGACATGGCGCCTCCTCAGGCGGGAATCGCGACGTCTTCACGAGTCTGCCACGACAGCGACGCGACGCGGCCCGGCGTTGTCGACCTGTGCGGCCGGTTCTTCGGCCTATGCTCGGGCCGTGGCGCACACAGAGTCCTCCTTCACTGGCAACTACGGCACCCGGATCGTCTACGACGTGTGGACCCCGGAGGGTCCGCCGCGTGCGGCGCTGGTGCTTGCACACGGCTTCGGTGAGCATGCCCGCCGCTACGACCACGTCATCGCGCGGCTCGTCGACGACCTGGGCCTGGTCGTGTACGCACTCGACCATCGCGGGCACGGGCGCTCCGGCGGCAAGCGGGTGGAGCTCAAGGCCTGGTCGGACTTCACCGACGACCTGGAGCGGCTGTTCGGAATCGTCGCCGAGGAACGTCCGGGCCTGGACCGCTACCTGCTCGGCCACAGCATGGGCGGCGCGATCGCGCTGTCCTACGCGCTCGAGCACCAGGACCAGCTGACCGGCCTCATCCTGTCCGGCCCGGCGGTGGACGTGACCAGCGGGACGCCCGCGGTGGTGGTCGCGCTGGGCAAGATCGTCGGGCGGATCGCCCCGTCGTTGCCGGTGCAGGCGCTCGACCCGAACCTGGTCTCCCGGGACGCCGACGTGGTGGCCCGCTACAACGCCGACCCGCTGGTGCACCACGGCAAGGTTCCGGCCGGCATCGCGCGCGGCCTGGTGGTCAACGCCGAGTCGCTGCCCGCACGGCTGCCGGGTCTCCGGATTCCGTTGCTGCTGCTGCACGGCGGCGAGGACGGGCTGGTGAACGTGAACGGGAGCCGGATGATCGCCGCGACGGCGGGGTCGCAGGACCTGACCTACCACGAGTACGCGGGGCTGTTCCACGAGGTGTTCAACGAGCCCGAGCAGCAGAAGGTGCTCGACGACGTGGCCGCCTGGCTGGAGCCGCGGCTCGGCTGAGCCGGGCGAGCGCCCTGCCTCCCGCGGTATGATCCACACCACATCGGTGGAGGCAGTCGCATGAGTGTCTTTGATCTGAACGGCCGTACGGCCCTGGTCACCGGCGGTGCCAGGGGGTTGGGCGCCGGTATGGCGGAGGCGCTCGCGCGGGCAGGTGCTGCGGTGATGATCGGCGACGTCCTCGCCGAGGCCGGCCGGGAGACCGCGGACGCCATCGGCCGCTCCGGGGCGCGGTCCGGTTTCGTCGCGCTCGACGTGACCCGCGAGGACTCCTGGCAGGCGGCGGTGGCCGCGACCGTGGCAGAGCTGGGCGGCCTGGACGTCCTGGTCAACAACGCCGGCGTCGAGATCTCCTCGCTGGTGGTCGACCTGGACCCCGACGACATCCGGCGCATGTGCGAGGTGAACATCGTCGGCGTCGCGCTGGGCATGAAGCACGGCCTGCGCGCCATGCGTCCCGGCGGCGCGGCCGGGGCCGGCGGCGTCATCGTCAACGTGTCGTCGGTGGCGGCGACCATCCCGTTCCCCGGTATCGCCGCGTACTCGGCGACCAAGTCGGCGGTTGACCGGTTGACCCGGGTCGCGGCGCAGGAGTCCGGCAAGCTCGGCTACGGCGTGCGGGTGAACTGCGTCTTTCCCGGGCTGGTCGCCACCGAGATGGGGCTGGGGCTCGCCGCGGACATGGCGAGGCTCGGGCTGTGGCCGTCCGCGGAAGCCGCGGTCGGTGACGTGATCGGACTGACCCCGCTCGGACGGCTCGGTGAGGTGGCGGACATGGCCGACGCGGTGGTGTTCCTGGCGTCGGACGCGGCCCGATTCGTGACGGGCGTCGGGCTCCCGGTGGACGGTGGCATGGGCATGTAGCGCGTCGGCCCTCGCCCCGAGGGCAGGAAGGCAGCACCGACATGAGTACCAAACCTGTTGTGGTCTACGGTGTCTCCGGCTACACCGGCAGGCTGGTGTGCGAGTACCTACGCGAGTTCAACGTCCCGTTCGTCGCCGCCGGACGCGACCGCGACCGCGTGCAGGCCGTGGTCGACGCGGTGCCGGGCATCGAGACAGTCGACCACGAGGTGGTGGAGGTCGAGCACACGGTGGAGGCATTGACCGAGTTGTTCACCGGCGCAAGGGTTGTCAGCAACATGGTCGGTCCCTTCATTAAACTCGGGTCGACGGTGGTGGAGGCCGCCCTGGCCGCGGGATGTCACTACACGGACACCACCGGCGAGCAGGACTGGGTGCTGGCCGCCCAGGCGGAGTTCGGCGCCGGCTACGCGGGCAAGGGTCTGCTGCTCTCGCCTGGGGTCGCGCAGATGTACACCACCGGGGAGATCGCGGCGAACATCTGCCTGGAGAACCCGGGCCTGGACACACTCGACATCCTGGTGCTGTGGAAGGGATTTCCCACCTACGCGTCGATGCAGACCATCTTCACGATCCTCAAGGCCGACTGGTACTACCTCGAGCAGAACCAGTACGTGCAGTGGGCGACCGGCAGTGCCTTCGAGGTGGTGGTCCCAGGCCAGCACCAGACCGGTCTCGCCCTGCCTTGGGGCGGAACCTCGCACCCGGTGTGGTTCAAGGACGACCCGCGGGTGGCGAACTGCCGGGCCGTCGGCGGGGTCTTCGACCGGACCGTGATGGAGGGCGTCGTGCAGACCCAGAAGGTGGTCGAGGAACAGATCAAGACGCTGCCGCTGGACCAGCAGGAGGCCGCACTCGCCAAGATCGCCGGGTCCGTGCAGGCCGGCATGCCGCCGCGGGAGAACCCGCGGGTGAACTCCTCGCTGGACTCGGTGTACGCGTCCGGACCGTTGGGCCGGGCGCACTGCGTGATCCACGGGAACTGCAACTACAAGCAGACGGGCCTGCTGCAGGCCTACTCCGCGTATCGCCTGCTGCAGCAGCCTCCGCGGCGCGTCGGGCTGGCGTCGGCGTGCCAGGCCTTCGGTCACCGAGAGCTCCTCGGGGTGTTGAGGAGTTTCGGCCTCATCATGGAACCCGTTGTCACCGTGCAGGGTTGACGAACCGATGGTCATGCGGTTGAGCGACTACCTCGACAAGGGGGCGAGCCTCGGCGACTCTGCCCCCTGTCTCACGATGGGATCGGAGTCGATGTCGTATCGGGAGGTGCGGGAGCTCAGTGGCCGGATCGCCGCGGCCCTGACCCGGTCCGTCGGGCCCGGAGCGAAGGTGGCGATCCTGTCGGCGAACGACCCGATCGCGTTCACCTGCGGGTTCGGAATCGCGCGGGCCGGCGGGGTGTGGTGTCCGGTCAACCCCCGCAACGAGGCGCCCGAGAACCGGGACCTGCTGGAGCTTTTCGACTGCGAGTGCCTGATCTACCAGTCCGCGTTCGAACCGCTCGTCGAGCGGATCCGCGACGACCTGCCGAAGCTGACCACGCTGGTGTGCCTGGACCGGGACGGAGCGGACGTGCCGTCGCTCGGACGGTGGCTGGGGCCCGCGGACCCGCCACCGGTGGGGCTCGACACCCCCGTCTCGGTTCCCGCGGACGACGTCGTGATGCTCGTCGGCACCGGCGGAACCACCGGGAAGCCCAAGGGCGTCATGCTCACCACCCGGAACATCGAGACGATGACCGCGCTGATGCTGATGGGTTATCCGTTCGAAGGCCGGCCCGTGTACCTGGCCCTGGCGCCGCTGACCCACGCGGCCGGGGTCCTCAGCCTGCCCATCCTGGCGCTCGGTGGCGAGGTGGTGATCATGCCGAGGCCGGACCTCGGCGAGTTCCTCGTCCTCGTCGCGCGGCACCGGGTCACGCACACCTTCCTGCCGCCCACATTGATCTACATGCTGCTCGAACAGCCGGGCCTGTCGTCGACGGATCTTTCGTCGCTGCAATGCTTCTGGTACGGCGCAGCGCCGATCTCACCCGCTCGGCTCGAGGAGGCCATCGGCAAGTTGGGGCCGGTGATGGCGCAACTCTTCGGGCAGAGCGAGGCGCCGATGATGATCTCGACGATGCCGCCCGAGGACCACTTCCTCGCGGACGGGTCGATCGCCCGGAATCGACTGTCGTCCGCCGGGCGTCCCTCGCCGTTGGTGACCGTCGCGATCATGGATGCGGCGGGCCGACTGCTGCCGGTCGGCGAGCGGGGTGAGGTGGTGGTCCGCAGTTCGCTGGTGATGGCTGGCTACTACAAGAACCCGGCGGCCACCGCGGAGGCCTCGATGCACGGCTGGCACCACACCGGCGACATCGGATACCTGGACGAGGACAACTACCTGTACATCGTCGACCGCGCCAAGGACATGATCATCACCGGCGGGTTCAACGTCTACTCGGTGGAAGTCGAGCAGGCGCTGATGGAGCACCCCGACGTCCAGGACTGCGGGGTGGTGGGACTTCCCGACGACAAGTGGGGCGAGCGGGTGGTGGCGGTGGTGCAGCCGCAGGCCGGGCGCGCGGTGTCGTCGGCGGAGCTGATCGCCTTCGTCAGGGTACGCATCGGCGGCGTGAAAACGCCCAAGCAGGTGGAGGTCTGGTCGGACCTGCCCCGTTCCAAGGTCGGCAAGGTGCTCAAGAACGAGATCAGGTCCCGGTTGCTGAGCTAGCCGCAGGGTGGGCGAAGTGCGTCGTTCGGCCGCGCATCCTCAGGGAGATTGGGTACCGTCGCGAGACCCCAACCGCCCTCTTCCGAACAGGTTTCCCTTGACCGGCGACACGATCCACCGACGCTTCGGCACCCTCGGTGCCGGGGTGCTGCTGCCCCTGTCCCTTCGAGCCGAGCTCGCCCGCTCGGTCGAGCACGCCGTCCCGGTCCGGAGCGGCACGTGAAGGCCGAAGTGACGCACCGGATCCTGCCGGTGAACGGGATCGAGATGCACGTCGCCGAGCGCGGCGAGGGCAGGCCGGTGGTGCTCTGCCACGGATTCCCGGGGCTGTGGTTCAGCTGGCGTCACCAGCTCGACGCGTTGGCGGCGGCGGGGTACCGGGTGATCGCCCCGGACATGCGCGGCTACGGGCGCACCTCGGCACCGTCGGACGTCGCGGCCTACGACCGGGCGAACACCGTCGCGGACATGGTCGGCCTGCTAGACGTGCTGGGCCTCGAGCAGGCGGTGTTCGCGGGGCACGACTTCGGGGCCCACCTGGTGTGGGACCTGCCCGCGTGGGCGCCCGGCCGGGTGTCAGCGCTGATGCAGCTCAGCGTCCCGCGCACCCCGCGACTGCCCGTGCAGCCGAGCGTCGGATTCCGGTACCTGGCGTCCCAGCACTTTGCGCACGTGCACTACTTCCAGGAGCGTGGCGTCGCGGACCGGGAGCTGGGCGAGAACACCCGGGAGTTCCTGGCCAAGCTCTTCCACGCACTCAGCGGCGCGAACCGGTACCTCGACTGCTGGGAGTTCCCGTCGGAGGGCAACGGCTACCTGGACGTGCTGCCGGAGCCGCCCGCGCTGCCGTGGAACTGGCTGGACGAGGACGAGTTCGGCTACTACGTGGCGGAATTCGAGCGCACCGGGTTCACCGGTGGACTCAACTGGTACCGCGCCGAGGATGCGGTGTGGGCGCAGAACGAGGCGCTGCACGAGCGTCCGGTGGAGGTGCCGGTCACCTTCATCGCGGGGGAGAAGGATCCGGTGCTCGAGATGATGGGCCGGGACCCGTTCGCCGCCATGCGGAAGCTGGTGCCCGGGCTGGTGTCCACCCACGTGATCCCGGGCGCCGGGCACTTCGTGCAGATGGAGAAGCCGGCCCAGGTGAACGCGGCGATGATCGAGTTCCTGGGCGGCCTGCCCGCCTGACCGATGCTGCTGGACTGACCGAATGTCGGCGGCGCAGTCACTTCCGGTCGAGGAGGTACTTCGTGACGGCGGCCCAGTCTGGGAAGGCGGGCGAACCGAACGCGACCAGTTCGCCCTCGAACTCGCCGGCCCCGTTGGCCGTCCGGTCGTCGACCAGGAAGTCGCCGCGGTTGAGGTTCTTGTGGTGCGAGAGGATCAGCCGCTTGTAGGCGACGGAGTCTGGGCCGAAACCGAAGTGCCGCTGCACCCACAGCACCTTGTCGTGCCAGGCGGAGGCATTTGCCCAGGGCGCGGTGGACAGGATGTAGGTGTCGAAGTGCCCGGCCAGCTCGGTGTACGCCTCGATCGCGCCGGGCAGCGGGTCCATGGTGGCGAAGATGCCGGGAATCTCGTCGAAGTCGCCGTCGTGCCTGGCCCGCATTTCGGGGTGGGCGCGGTTGATGCCGGACGGGAAGTCGACCAGCGTGTTGTCCAGGTCGACGTACAGGATCTTCTTCTCGGTTTCGGGCACAGTGCTCCTTCATCGCGTCGGTGGGGAGTTCCGGGAATTCCGGGATCGAGCGGGAACTTCCTCGACCGCTCGATCCGGAGTATTGCACCGGCCACCGACACCCGTGCCCTTGTTCCCCAATGTCACATTGGGGAACCCGGGGGTACCCGATGTGACATTGGGGAACGTTCGGGGGCGGCTACTTGATCGTGGCGAGCGAGGCCAGGGTGCCGGAGCAGGCGTCGGCCACCTCGGCACCCTTCTTGTCGAAGTGTGCGGTGAAGAAGTCGGCGTGGTCGGCGTGCTCGTGGAAGTGGTGCGGGGTGAGGACGGCCGAGAACACCGGCACGTCGGTGTCGAGCTGCACCCGCATCAGGCCGTCGATGACGGCGGACGCGACGAACTCGTGCCGGTAGATTCCGCCGTCGACGACCAGGCCGGCGGCGACGATCGCGTCGAAGCGGCCGGTGCGGGCGAGCCGCAGCGCGTGCAGCGGGATCTCGAAGGCGCCGGGGGTCTCGAAGAACTCGATCTCGGCGGGATCGTGCCCGAGCTCGCGCCAGTGGGCCACGAAGGCGTCCCGTGCGCGGTCGACGATGGACCGGTGCCAGGTGGACTGAACGAAGGCGATGCTCATGGTCTTGATGCTAGGACCGTGGCTGGGCAACAGCGAACCGGGCACCGGCTCTGTGCCACCGAGCGGGACGCTCTCTATACCCCCTTGGGTATGATCGGAGCAACCGACGAGAAGAGGAACCCATGCAGCAGGTGGATCTGGCCGCGCTCGAGCAGGCGCTGGCCGACGGTGCCCCGGTGATCGACGTCCGCGAGGCGGACGAGTACGCGCAGGCCCACGTGCCGGGCGTGACCCTGATCCCGCTCAGCGAGTTCGCCGCTCGTTACAGCGAGATCCCTTCGGCGCCATCCGTTTTCGTGATCTGCGCGATGGGCGGCCGCAGTGCGCAGGCGGCGTCGTTCCTCGGTGCCGCGGGCATCAACGCCGTCAACGTCGCGGGCGGCACCGACGCCTGGATCTCCTCGGGTCGACCGGTCGAGACGGGCGCCTGAGCCCCCCGCCCACGGACGCCCGTCGGCCCGTCGACTGCCGGGCCCGGCCGGTGGGTGTCAGGAGAAGGTCGCGGTCACGTTGTGCCTGCCCGGGTTCATCCAGGCGGTCACGACGCCTTTCTTCTTCTGCGGGTCGTTTCCGCCGCAGGCGACGACGAGCCTGAACCGGCCGGCGTCATTGGCCGTGTACCGGTAGGTCTTCAGCCAGGTGGACCCGGATGCGTCGCTGATCTTCGCCCAACCGGATTCTCCGTTCTCGCTCTGCACCCACGCGGCCGTCGGGGCCGAGTTCTGCGGGCCCTTCTTGCAGGTCAGCGTCCCGAATACGGTCTGGGGCGTCAACGCCTGAGCGGGGGGTGCCGCGAGGATGGCGGGCACGGCGACCAGGGCGGCGGCAGCGGCTGCGGCCTTCAGTAGACGCATGTGGATCCTTTCGACAGTGTGAGACTTTCGAAATCACCAGATGCAGCAGTCTATGAAGTTTTGGGCGCGGACACCCCGCTTTCGCGCGACCGGCCCTTCGCAGGGCGGACCGCGGGCGTCAGCGCCAGGTGTCGCTGTAGGAGTTCTCCTTGGCGGCCTGGGCGGCCTTGCGCCTCGGGTTGTCGAGTTCCATGGGCAGGCCGTTCTTCTGCAGTCGTCGCGCCCGGTTCTGGTGGATGTAGACCACCGAGTAGAACAACGCGAGCAGCACGCCGAGCAGCACCATCGAGCCGCGCAGCCACAGCGGCCCCGGGAACAGCATGAAGATCACGAACAGCGGCAGGAACGGCACCATCGCCCGGATCAGGTGCCGGACCACGTAGTGGTCGCCGGTGATGTCGTTGAGCACCCAGTCGTTCATCGACTCGGGCAGCTTCGCGCCGCACGCGTACGCGATCCACTGCACGGGGTTGGGGCGGGTCTTGCTCATGAGTTCAGTGCTCCTGCCTGGAGTGCTGCGCGGTTGATGTTGGTGAGGACGCGGTGCAGTTCCTCGAGTTCGGGCAGCCCGACGCCGAGGCGGGCGACGACAGCTCCGGGGATGCGCTCGGCCTGGGTGCGCAGTGCGCGGCCGGCGTCGGTGAGGTCGACGACCAGCTGACGTTCGTCGTCAGCGCTGCGGGTGCGGGTGATCAGGCCCGACGCCTCCAGTCGCTTGAGCAGCGGGGACAGCGTCGGGGAGTCGAGCTGCAGGGCCGTGCCGATGGCCTTCACCGACATCGGAGCCTCGCCCCAGAGGGCCAGCATCACGAGGTACTGGGGGTGCGTCAGGCCCATCGGTTCGAGCAGGGGGCGGTACACCGAGAGCACCGCACGGTTCGCGACGGCGAGCGCGAAGCAGACCTGACGGTCCAGGGCGAGCATGTCGCCCTCCGGGGGCGTGGCTTCGGCGAGGGTCATGTCGTGAATCGTACACGAATAGATCGCGCACTAACTAAATTGGGCCAAAGGTGCCTGCGGCGCCCGTGCGCGGTTTGCGGATCCCTGGACCCGMAAACCGCGCACGAGCAGCGGAGCTGCCGGGGGGTCAGCCGTAGGTGAAGGAGTACGCCTGGAGTCCCGGGGTGAGGGCCACGTCGAGCCGGCCGCGGCTGATGGCGTCGTCGTCGACGAGCGGGTACAGCGTCGGTGGTCCGCTGACCGGGATCGCCTTCGGCCTGCCGTCCCGGGTGACGGTCACTGTGCCGGTACCGCCGACGACCAGGTAGACGTCGCGGCCGTGGTAGTCGAGCGCGATGCTCGCGTCGTCGCTCTCGGCGGTGGCGCCCTGGAAGTCCAGGGTCCATCGGCCGCGGTACGCGAAGCTGTCGTCGGGCAGGACGGCCGGGTAGTCGAACGTGGCGCTGCCCTCGGAGTAGTCTCCCGTGCCGCCGTAGTTCACCATTTTGCCTACCCCCAAATAGGTTTCGGGCGTGGTGCTGGACTGGGGGGTCATGTCCGCGCCGGCGGTGGCGCCGGGCAGCGTCGCGTCCGGGTTGGATCCTCGAGCAGCTGACGGATCAGCTTCTCGGTGACGTCGTAGTCGCCCTCGCCGAACTTGATGTGCCGCACGGTGCCCGACGCGTCGATCAGGTACTCCGCGGGCCAGTACCGGTTGCGGTAGTTGGTCCAGGTGGAGTAGCTGTTGTCCAGTGCCACGGGGTAGGTGATGCCGAGCCCGGCGGCACCGTCGACGACGTTGGACTCGACGCGTTCGAAGGCGTACTCGGGCGTGTGGACGCCGATCACCTCGAGCCCGGCGGCGCGGTAGGCGTCGTACCAGTCGGCGGCGTGCGGGACTGACCGCTGGCAGTTGATGCACGAGTACGCCCAGAAGTCGATCAGGACGACCTTGCCGCGCAACGACTTCAGGTCCACCGGCGCGCCGCCCGGGGTGTTCAGCCACCCGTCGATCCCGGTGATGTCCGGCGCCGTGCCGCAGCTCTCGAGCTCGGTGGCGCCGTCCGTGCAGTTCGCCAGGTCGCGGTTCTGGTCGTTGACGATGCCGCCCAGGTCGAGCTTGCCGCGGACCTGGTTGCTGGCGGCGAAACTGTCCTGCAGGGAGCTGGTGTAGTCGGGCACCGCACGCTGCAGCACCGCGGGCAGGTTGAAGACCAGCGCGACGGCGAGGCCGATCATCAGGAGACCGCCGGTGATGCGGATGCCGCGCTCGTGCCGCCGGAACGCGGTGACCCGCTCGGCAATCCGGCGTCCGGCGAGCGAGAAGACCAGCAGCGGCAGGGCCGTGCCGACCGCGAAGGACAGGGTGAGCACGATCGTGGGCAGTCCGATGTCGCCGGTGGCGCCCGCGACCACGATGGCCGCGAGGACCGGGCCGGCGCACGGCACGTACAGCACGCCGAGGGCCAGTCCGAGACCGAACCCGCTCCGCCCGGCGCCGACCTGGCGCTGCGGGATCCGGGAGAACGGCCGCTCGAGAAGCCGCTCGACCGACGGGAAGATCAGGCCCAGGCCGATCAGGGTCAGGACGACCAGGCCGACCCAGCGCACCGCGTCCTGCGGCAGGTGCAGGAGCGAGAGCAACAGCGAACCCGCGAGCGTGAACACGCTGAAACTCAGGACCAGACCGGCGATCACGCGGTACGGGCGCAGCCGGTCGCCGAGGGTGGGCTCGGCCCGGACCTCGGTCGCGACCGAGCCGGGTGGGGCGTCGGGCGCGGTGCGGGGGGCATCGGGCGCGGCGCGGGAGGGCCGGGCGTTCTGCACGCCGGAGAAGAAGATCACCGGGAGGACGGGGAGGATGCACGGGGAGATGCCGGTGATCAGCCCGCCGAGAAATCCGATCAGCGCGAGTGTTTGCATGCCCGGTATTCGGAGCCGACCGCGTCCCGGCTGGGTTCCGTGTCCCGGACAGGCTCTCTTCGAACAGTTCTCGAATCCGACCCATCCGCCCCGACGACCACACCGAATACCCCTCGACAGAACAGATGTCGGGCGGTTGTCCCGGTTGCGATCGAAGGAGTGAAGGTCCATGAAGAACATCCAGCACAAGGCATGTCTCGCGGTAAGTCTCGCGGCGGTCGGCGTTCTCGGCCTGTCCGCCTGCTCGAGCAACGACTCGGGTTCGTCCGACTCGAGCCCGAGCACGATGGCACAGAACGGGACGAGCGGGTCGGCGATGACCCCGGAGGCGATGTCCTCTGGGGCCCAGACGAACCCGGCGGCGGACCTGGTGGGACCGGGCTGCCAGGACTACGCCGCGCAGGTGCCGACCGGCGCCGGCTCGGTGACCGGGATGGCACAGGACCCGGTCGCGGTGGCGGCGTCGAACAACCCGCTGCTGACGACGCTGGTCTCCGCGGTCTCCGGGCAGCTCAACCCGGACGTGAACCTGGTCGACACGCTCAACGGCGGGGAGTTCACGGTGTTCGCACCGGTCGACGCGGCGTTTGCGAAGGTCGACACGGCCACCATCGACTCGCTGAAGACCGACTCGGCGATGCTGACGAAGGTGCTCACCTATCACGTGGTCCCGGGGCAGATCAGCCCCGCGAACATCGACGGCCAGCAGCCGACGGTGGAGGGCGGCTCGGTCACGGTCACCGGGTCCGGCGACAACCTGAAGGTCAACGACGCGGCGGTGATCTGCGGCGGCGTGCACACGGCCAACGCGACGGTCTACCTGATCGACTCGGTGCTCATGCCGCCCGCCCAGTAGGCGACGCGCGATGGGACCGGCCGGTCAGGGGCCGGCCCATCCGTCGTGCGAGCCGCTCCGAATCACCTACGTGAGCGGGAGGTGCCGATGAGGATTGCGGACGGCCGACACGGCGGCGCCGGGTGCGTCGACGGGTATGTGAGCGACAATGGTGCGATGCACCCCGACGGGTCCGACGACTCGCACGCGGAGGCCGACGGTGACGGCGCCTGCCCGGTGACCCCGGCCGGCGTCACCGGTGACGCGGCGCAGGCCCGCCGTTTGACGGAACTGCTCGCGGCGGTGGCCGACGGCGACCGCCGCGCGTTCGCCGACTTCTACGACCTGACCTGCGCCCGGGTCTTCGGCCTGTCGACGCGAATCCTGCGCAACCCCGCGCTCGCCGAGGAGGTGACGCAGGAGGTGTACCTGCAGATCTGGTCGGGCGCGGGACGTTACGACCCGGACCGCTCCAGCCCGGTCGGGTGGCTGATGACGCTGACCCACCGCCGGACCGTCGACCGGGTCCGGGCCGAGCAGTCCGCCTCGGACCGCAACACCGTGTACGGGTACGCGCAACTGGGCCGCGACCACGATGTGGTGGTCGAAGAGGTCGGCCAGCGCCTCGACGAGGAGGCGGTGGCCGGCTGCCTGGACTCTCTGACCGCGACGCAGCGCGAGGCGATCGGGTTGGCCTACTACGGCGGCCAGACCTACCGGGAGGTCGCCGACCAGCTCGACGTGGCGCTGCCGACGGTCAAGTCACGCATCCGCGACGGACTCATACGACTGAAGAACTGCCTGGGGGTGAGCACCGATGCCTGAGACCACGACTCCGCCCGGCGACGACGGACTACTCGAGCTGGCCTACGTGTACGCGCTCGGCGCGGTCTCCGACGCCGAGCGACGCGAGATCGCCGAGCGGCTCGCCGCCGCCGACCCGGCCACCTCGGCGCAGTTCAGGCGGATCGTGCGCGAGGTGCGGGAGACGACGGCGCGGACGTCGGTCCTCGACGCCACCCCGCCGCCGTCCGACCTGCGGGCGCGGATCCTGGCGGCAGTGGACGAGGGCGCGGGTGCTGTGGACGAGGGCGAGGGTGCCGTGGACGAGGGCGAGGCCGTCGCCGACCTGGGCGCTCACCGGGCGGCGCGCCGGCGGCGTTGGACGCGAGTGATCTCGGCAGCGGCGGCCGTCGTGGTGATCGGCGTCGGCGGGGCGGTGGCCGTGAACCAGCTCTCCGACAACCAACCCGCGCCGCCGAGCGTCGCACAGGTGATGGCGGAGCCGGACACCTCGACCGCCAGCGCCGAGGTCGCCGGGGGCACCGTCACCGTCACCGCGTCGCGGCAGCTCGACGCCGCCGTCGTCTCGCTCGAGTCGGTGCCGCCGCCGCCCGCCGGGCAGGTCTACCAGATGTGGCTGATGCCTGACGATGGGACGGCCGAGTCGGCCCGGTCGGTCGGGACCATGAGCGCCGACACCATGCCGCCGCCGTCCGGCGAGGTCATCGCCGGTCTCGGGGACGCGCAGACCGTCGCGATCACCGTCGAACCCGGCACCGGTTCTCCGTCCCCGACGACCGGCCCGATCGTCGCGGTCTCGCTGGCCTGACCGGCCCCCGGGGTCCGGCGGAACCTGCATGCGGTGGGTGGCTGAGGTGAATCAATCTCAAGATCGTTTTACCTACTCTTTTCCTAAACATCACTAATGACGGTGGAACGCGTGCTAGTTTTCGGCTTCGGCCATGTGTGATGCGCAGCACATTGTCGAGTGCGTCAGGATTCACTTCCGCAGAACAGGAGCACGAATGTCTTCATCTTCGCTACCTCGCTACACGGTTCCGGCCGTCAGCGCCGCCGCAATCGCCGGCTTGTTCCTCGGGGCGAGCCCCGCGGCGGCAGCAGTTCAGCAGACGGACTTCCAGACCTCTTGTGCAGCACATGCTTTCGGATTCGCAATCCCGAAGACCGTCCAGGGCGGCGTCGTGGTCGACGCGCCGGACTCGGTCGATGCGGGCAAGGACTTCACGTACCGAATTCAACCGACGCCGGCGTCGTATCCCGACGTGGACACCGGGGCAGCGACCGTCAACCTGTCGCGGCTCAAGGTCGACTACGAGATTCCCGCGAACGCCACGTTCGTCAAGGCTGAGGTTGTCGCGAACACGGGCACGAACCTGGCCGGTGTGACGCCAGACGTGCAGCGCGTCAACGAGACCGGCGCGCCGGACGCGGCGGGTGGCATCCTGCGACTCTCCGGCAACAATGAGGTCGCGGTGAACGGTCCCGGCGCGGCCGTCGACGCGGAGGGCGGGATCGTGGCGCCCAAGACCAAGGCCAATCTCGACGGTTCCCCGAACGCCGCGGGCGACACCTACTTCCAGTTGCCCGCCATCGACGTCACCGTGACCGCCGGCGCCGCCGGCACCGACATCACCCCGAAGCTGCGGGTCTCGGGCGATGCCGGGACATTCGACAACCCGGCCAACTACTACTCGTTCCTGGCCAACGCGGCGCTCGGCACGACCACGGTCTTCGCGGCCACCAACTGCGTGCCGCGGGACAGTGCCACGGCGGATCTGAACGCGGGTGGCGGAGCGTTGGCCACCATCGCGGTCGGCGAACCGACGCCCGGCGGTGGCGATGGCGACGGCAGCGCCGGCGGCAGCCTGAGCGATCTGTTCGGTTCGTTGTCCTGACGTAGCAGTCCGCGTCCCGCGGAGGTCGCCGGTCGCCCGGCCGGTGTCCTCCGCGGGGTGGACCGTCGGGGCTCCGGGGCGACCCGGTCCCGTGGGCGAGCGCCAGATCTCCTGCATTCCAACGCTTCCGGGGATTGAACCGGCTCCCCTCGGCCACCGTCAGGACCGGTGGCCGCGGAGGCGCTCGACGAAATGCCGGATCTGGTCCGCGAGAGCAGGTCGTTACCCGGCGCTTCCGGGGTGACTGTCGAGCGCGATGAATCGCCGGAGCTTTCCGGTCGATTCGTTTCGCTCGAGCCGGCCGACGACTCGGACACGCACCTCCGGATCCGGCAGCCCATGCCGGCGCAGCGCGGCCACCATCGACGAAGTCAGTGTGGCCGTGTCGGGTCGGCCCACCGCGAGGATCTCCGCCCCGGCGCCGGTCTGCCGAACCTGGTACTCGGAGACGCGACGATCGGTGCCGAGGACGTGGCGGAACGCGCTCGCGGGCACCGTGCACCCGCCATAGCGGAAGTCGTCGTCACGGCGGCCGGCGATGTCGGCCACCCTCGCGAATGCGCTTCCGCAGGGACACTTTCCGGGCAGAATCGTGACCTGGTCGCCGAGGTCGTAGCGAATGAACGGGAACGTCCGGTTGGCGAGCCCCGTGGCGAGCGTCCGGGCGGCGGGCTCGTCGTCACCGACCGGCATCCCGGCCTCGTCGACCCGTTCGAGGACCACCTCGTCCTCGCACACGTGCAGCCCGCCGGCGTGCCCGCACCCGACCGCCTGCACGCCGATCTCGGTGGACCCCCAGAGGTTGTGGATCGGCACGTGCCAGGCATCACGCACGGCTTGTCGGTCCTCGTCGAGCAGGGGCTCGGAGTTCGTGCTGACCCGGGCAGGCCGGAGCTCCAGGTCTCCCGCCAGGGCCGCGCGGGCAAGCCGGCCCACCACGGTCGCGTACCCGACGAGATGGGTGGGCCGGGCGGCCGCGACCGCGGCGAGGACCTCGTCGAAGGGTGCGCGTGCGGGGATCACGACCGTGTCCATCCCCGCTGCGGTCGCCACGTCGAACAACGGCGTGCTGGCATGCGGCGGCTCACCGGCCGTGAGCACGGCGAGGCGGGTTGCACGTGGCAGCGGCGGACCCCGCCGCTCCTCCCGCGCCTGGAATCGCCAGGCAAGGCAGGCGAAGGACACGAACAGTTCCCAATCCCACGCGTAGACGCCCCGCACGCCGCTCGACCCGCCGGAGCTGAAGATCTGCCGGCCTCCGGGTGTGTACGAAAACCACGGTTGCTCGGCCAGGACCCGCTCTGCTTCGTGGCGGTCGAGGTCGGGGACCGTCACGATGGCGTCCCACTCGTCCTGCGCGTCCTGTTTGGTCATCACCGGCAGCCTCGCCAGGTCGGCGACCGTGGCGGACGACGGATCGAGGCCACGCATTCGCCGCGCGTGAAAGGGCGACCGCTCGCGGGCGTATCCGAGCAGCGCCCGCAGCCGCTGTTCGCGGTAGCGCTCGATCTGTACCCGCGACCAGTCCAGGCGCAGGATGTGGTCCTCGAACGCTGCCTGCACCGCATCGAGGTGTGCGCCGCGCACGCGCCCGTACGCCGCTCTCGCATCGCGTACCCGAGTGCTGGTGTGGACCGAACGGGACATCGCACTTCTCCGTGCCAGGGGAAGATCTTGGGTCAGCTCGTGTTCCCGCCGACCAGTCTTCCACAGCCGCACAATCAGGTCACCCCTGCAAACACGCCGTCGGGTTCCGGGCGACGCTGACTGCCGTCACCGAAGGGACTCGGGGACAATGAACACCATGGCGACCATTCAACCCTCGGCGAGCGACGAGAACTTCGCGACGCTGCAACAGGACCCGTTCTTCGACGTGGTCACCGACCTCATCTCCGGGTACCTCGCCGACGCGTTCGACGACCCGGCCGGCGGGGAGGTGGACCGGTGGACGCTGAGCGCGCTGCCGTCGACCGACAGCTCCGCGGAGCGGCAGCGGCTGTTCACCCTCAACGTCGGGCCGATGGAGGTGCTCTTCGTCGAACGGTTCACCGAGGGCGGCGAGGTCGTGGACTACCGCACCGCGCTGTATGTGTCGGCCTCCGCGCTGACCGCCGAAACAGGCTGCAGCCTGGACGAACTCGCGCTAAGGGCCCCGCTGGTGCGGATGCAGCCGATCTCGATGGAGTCCGCGGCCGGGGACGGCGTCCTGCTCGACTGGTTCCTCTCCGACGAGGGCGCCGACGAGCAGTTCTTCGAGCTGCCGCTGGACAAGGCCACCCGGCCCCTCGCCGAGCATCTCGTGACCAAGGGCCGCGGGCCGTACGCGCAGTACCACAACCGCTCGTTCGCGGCCCACGTGCTCGCGCAGGAGACGACCGATGAGTGACGACCTGCCGATCCGGCTGCCGCGGGTGCTGCGGGACGGGGACGACGCCGGCGCAATCGACGTGCTGCAGGAGTACTTCACTCGCCCGTTCGTCAAGACCGGCCACATCAGGACCGGCGCGCGGTGGGACTCGTGGGACCCCAGCGGCAGGCGTGAGGCCGACGTCGACACCTTCACCGCGGACGACCTGGTCGCGATCACCCTGCTGTCGGTGCAGGTGCCTGCGCAGGGTGCGTGGATCATGCTCGGGGAGGAGAGTGCGGAGCTGAACCGACTGCTCGCGGCGGTGGGCCCGGACCGTGACCTCGTCGACGAATCCGACACCATGACGCCGGAATCTCCTGTGTGGCAACTGGAGACGGCGCTGCGCGAGGTCCACGGGATCGGTCGCATCGTCGCGTCGAAGCTCATCGCGCGCAAACGCCCGCGGCTCTACCCGATCTACGACGACGTCGTGGGCCGGCAGCTCGGGACGAAGGCCGCGCACCTGGAGCCGGTGCGGCTCGCGCTGCGCGCCGGGGACGGGGCGCTGCACCGGCGGCTGATCGACCTGCGGGACCGCGCCGGGCTGGACGGTTCGGTGCCCGCGGTGCGGATCCTGGGCGTGCTGGCGTGGATGCAGGGCAAGGGGTACTGACGTCAGTGGGCGACCGAGCCGTTCGCGGGGTTCCTGCACGGGCGCAGCGCCACCGGGGGATCCACGGTTCGGTGGACCCGGTCAGTGCGTAACTCAGTGGTCAAGAGCTGTTCATGTCTTACCCATACGGTCCACGGCATGCGACGAAGAACTCTCTGCCTGCTCGTGACTGCCCCGTTTGTTCTGGCAGCCGGCGCCTGCTCGACCGCCGAATCGGCCACCCGCACGGATGACCTCGCTGTGACCCACATCGGCACGATGCAGGTCGCGGACGGACTCAGCCCGTTCGGGCCGGCGCTCGGCGGGATCTCGGGGATCGACTACGACGAGGACACCAGAAGCTACGTTGCCGTCAGCGACGACCGGTCGGAGAAGGGGCCCGCGCGCTTCTACGCCATGACTCTCGATCTCGGTCCGGACGGCGCCTTCGCCGCGGATGCACCGACCTTCACCGAGATGACGACCCTCCTGGCGGCCGACGGCCAGCCCTACCCGAAGAAGGGGGTCGATCCGGAGTCCATTCGCCGTGTTCCCGGAAGCACCGACATCGTGTACACCAGCGAGGGCGACGCGTCGAAGCTGCTCGCGCCGTTCGTGCGCCGCGCCACCGTCGACGGCACCCTCGTCCGTGACTACCCGGTGCCAGCGCACTACACCCCGGTGGCGGGTCCGGACGGTGCCCCGGTGTCCGGCGTGCGCAACAACCTGGCCTTCGAGGGTGTGACGTTCTCCGCCGACGGCTCGAGGATCGTTGCACTCACGGAGAACTCGCTCCTGCAGGACGGCTCGATCGCGACTGCCGCGACCGGCACCGATTCAAGGGTTCTCATGTTCGACAACGCGAGTGGTGACGTCGTCGACGAATTTGTCTACCGGGTCGACGCGATCAGCGGCGACTACCCGGACGTCGTCGACTCAACCGGGTGGACGTTGAAGGCAGATCGTGGGGCGACCGAGATCCTGGCGGTCGACGACGACGAATACCTGGTGATCGAGCGCGGCGCGGTGCCCGGCAAGGGCAACGAGGTGCAGATCTTCTGGACGACCACCGCCGGCGCGACCCCCGTCACCGGCAGGGAGAAGCTCGACGGCACCGAGACTCCGATGCCGAAGAGGCTGCTGTTCGACTTCGCGGACACAGGCGCCAACCCCGACAATGTCGAGGGCATCACCTGGGGCCCGACGCTCGACGACGGCACCCGGACCTTGGTGCTGTGCGCTGACGACAACTTCAATCCGGATGGTGGGCAGCACACCATGTTCCACGTCCTCGCGGTGAGGTAGGCGTCGGAGGGCAACGACGTCAGCCGACGTACTGCGCCCGCCATGCCAGCACCCCGGTGCCGACGGACACGGCGACGAGCAGCACGGTCCACGCCAGGCGGGGCAGGTGGGTGAGGGTGCGCAGCTGGTCCAGGTCCGACCGCCCGGACCGGTTCTGCGCCGCCTCGACGATGGTGCGCAGGTTGCCGATCAGCAGCAGCCAGATCACGACGTAGCCGAAACTCAGCTGGAGCGTGGGTGATCCGTAGTAGGCGACCGTGCCGAACGCGCCGCCCGCGGCGATCAGCACCAGCAGCCCGAAGAAGTTGCGGATGAACGGCACCATCGCCACGATCAGTCCCACCGAGCCCCACAGGAGCAGGGTGAGCTGGCCGCCCGCGATCAGCGCCGCACCCGCGAGACCGAGCAGTGAGGGCGCGAGGTAGCCGGCGGCCGCGGTGAGCACCATCCCCGGTCCGCGGGGCTTGCCGCGCGAGAGGGTCAGGCCCGAGGTGTCCGAGTGCAGCCGGATTCCGGTCAGCCGGCGGCCGGTGCCGACCGCGGCGATCGCGTGGCCGGCCTCGTGGGCGAGCGTCACCGCGTGCCGGGTCAGCTGCCACAGCGGCCCGATCAGCACGAGCGCCGCCGCCACGAGCACCGGGAGGTAGGCCGACCACTGGGTCCAGTACGAGTTCACCCGACCATGGTGCCAACCCGCGTCGCCGCCGCACGGTCCGGCCACGCCGAACCCCCGTTCAACGGTCGGGCCTGGGGTGGCTCAGCGCGGGTCCTGGATCCGCGCCCACGGCTTCGCCTGCTCGAGTTCGAACGCCAGCTCGAGCAGCGTCCGCTCGTCGCCGTGCGCGGCGGAGAAGTGCGACGCGATCGGCAGACCCGCGGCGCTCTGGTGCAGGGGCAGCGAGATCGCCGGACCTCCCGACGCGTTGTTCAACGGGGTGAACGCCGTGAAGTTGATGATCTTGGTGAACAGTTCGTCGAAGTCCTGTGTGGGCGAGAGGTACCCGAGTCGCGGCGTGGTGTGCGAGACCGTCGGCGAGAGCACCACGTCGTAGTGGTGGAACATCTGCGCGTACTGCTGATGGGTGCGCCGCAGGCGGTAGAGCATCCTGGGCGTCTTCCCGATGTTCTTGCGGTACATGGCGGCCAGGCCTCGGGTGAGGTTGTCGGTGCGGGCCTTGTCGAAGTCGGCGCCGAGCATCTTCTTGCCGCCGTTGCAGACCGCGAAGGACAGGAAGCCCCAGTAGAGGCTGAAGTCGTCGACGAAGGCCTGCCCGAACGGCAGCGGCATCTCCTCGACCCGGTGCCCGAGCCCGTCGAGGAGTTCCGCGGTCGCGTGCACGGCGGCGCGGGTCTCGTCGTCGGTGGGGACGCCGGTGATCGAGTCCACGATCACCCCGACCCGCAGCCGCGTCCGGGACGGGCCCTCGACCAGGCGGACCGGCGCCAGCCTGGGGTTGCGGTAGAAGGACTCGGCGGCCGCGTAGAACCGTGCGGTGTCGCGGACCGTCCGGGTCAGCGCGCCCTGCGCGATGATACGGATCGGCATCGTCCTGTCCTGGGCGTCGGGCAGGGTGCGGCCGCGGGTCGGCTTGAGCCCGACCAGGCCGCAGACGGCCGCGGGGATGCGGATGGAGCCGCCGCCGTCGTTCGCGTGCGCGATCGGCAGCACCCCCGCCGCGACCAGCGCGGCGGACCCGCCCGACGACGCGCCCGACGAGTACGCCGGGTTCCACGGGTTGTGCACGGGCTCGGCGTCGGCGTACTCGTTGGAGCAGCTGAACCCGAACTCCGGCAGTCGGCTCTTGCCGAGCGGCACCAGGCCGGTGGACAGGAACTGGGTGACGCAGTCGCTGTCCCGGGCGGCGGGCTTCGGGGTGAACGCCGCGCTGCCGTGCCCGGTCGGCAGTCCCGCCACGTCGACGTTGTCCTTGACGATTGTCGGCACCCCGGAGAAGACGCCGCCGCGGGGTCGCTCCGCCAGGCTCAGTGCGCGCTCGAAGTCGGGGAACTCGATGCCGTTGAGCGAGCCCTGCACCGCCTCGGCCCGCTCGATCGCCGCCTGCACCACCTCGCGGGGGGAGACCCTGCCGGCGGCGATGGCCTCGGCGACGCCGGTGGCGTCGAGGTCGCCGAGGGCGTCGTCGCGGAAGGCGTGGATGCGGGTGTCGTCCGTCATGCCCCGACCCTAGGCCAGCCCGGGGAGGGCGCGGGCGCGGATTCGGCGTGCGGTCACCGCGGATCCACCTCCCGCACCCCGTCGTCGGTGAGCTCGAGCCAGCGGGTCGCGCCGATCTCCCGCAGGAACGGCAGGTCGTGGCTGGCGACGATCAACGCGCCGCGGAACTGGGCCAACGCCTCGGTGAGGTGCTGCAGGCTCGGCAGGTCCAGGTTGTTGGTGGGCTCGTCGAGCATCAGCAGCCGCGGCGCCGGCTCCGCGAGCAGGATCATCGCCAGCGCCGCCCGCAGCCGTTCCCCGCCGGACAGTGCCGAGGTGAGCACGTCGGAGTCGTTGCCGCGGAACAGGAACCGGGCCAGCCGACCCCGGATCTGCTCGGCGGTGGCGTGCGGCGCGGCATCGGCCAGGTTCTGCGCGAGGGTGCGGGTCTCGTCGAAGACGTCGAGCCGCTGCGGCAGCGCCCGCCACGGCACCCGCGGCGGCGTGTCCGCCAGGGCCCGGAGCAGGGTGGTCTTACCGATGCCGTTGCGGCCGACCAGCGCGATCCGTTCCGGGCCGGTGACCGCCAGCGACACCGTGGGGCCGCAGGCGAGGGTGAGGTCGGCGACCTCGACCACCTGTTGGCCCGGGTGAACGACGCTGTCCGGCAGGTCGATCCGGATCTCGCGGTCGTCGCGGACCAGTTCCTCCGCCTCGGTGAGGGTGCGGCGAGCCTCGTCGAGCTTGTCGGCGTGGTTGCCGCGTAGCTTGCCGGCGGAGGCCTGGGCCTGGTTCTTGCGTTCGTTCCCGACGATCTTCGGGTACCGATTCTCTGCCACCATCCGCTTGCCGTAGCGCAGGCGCCGGTCGATCTTGGTCTGCGCCTCGACCAGCTCGCGACCCTGCCTGCGGACGTCGGCGCGGGCGTCGCGGACGGCGGCGCGGCTGGCCTCCTGCTCGGCCTCGACGGTTTCGCGGTAGTGGGCGAAGTTGCCGCCGAACATGCGCAGCTCGCCGCGTCGCAGCTCGGCGATGGTGTCCATCCGGTCGAGCAGGGCGCGGTCGTGACTGACCACCACGACGATGCCGGGGAACTGGTCGACGGCCGCGTACAGGCGGGCCTTGGCGGACAGGTCCAGGTTGTTGGTGGGCTCGTCGAGCAGCAGCACCTCCGGGTCGCCGAGCAGGCCGGCGGTCAGGCCCAGCAGCATCGTCTCGCCGCCGGAGAGGGTGCCGACGGTGCGGCCCAACGCATCCGGAGTCGGTGCGACGTGCGCGAGGCCGAGCCGGTCCAGGGTGGCGACCGCCCGCTCCTCGACGTCCCAGTGGCCCGTGGCGTCGGCGAAGTCCTGCTCGGTGCCCTCACCGGATTCGATGCGGTGTAACGCTTTTCGCTGGTTGTCGATGCCGAGGACGCCGTCGACCGTGCGATTCGGGTCGAGGGTGAGGTCCTGGCGGAGATAGGCGAGCCGGCCGTGCACGGTCACCGAGCCGCGGTCGGGGGTGAGGTCGCCGGCGATCAGCCGCAGCAGCGTCGACTTGCCCGCGCCGTTGCGGCCGACGAGCCCCGTTCGGCCGGGGCCGAATACGGCGTCGAGGCCCTCGAAGGCTGGGTCGCCGTCGGGCCAGGTGAAGGTGAGATCGGACAGGGAGAGATGTGGCATGAATGCTCCTCAGGGTGGGTGCGGCGACGTCGGGCGTGCACGAGCACGCGACGCCGATGGCGCGTCACTACCGCTGAAGGAGCAAGGGCCCTTCTCCAATTCGTCGACAACAGGTCTGGCAGCCACGGTACCGACGGCTCCGTGCGTCGGCAACCGAATTGTGCGGCTCGCCACGCCCGCGCCCTCCCCAATGTCACATTGGGGCCCGTAGGGATACCCGATGTGACATTGGGGAACTGGCGAGGGGCGAGTGAGCGGCCTGCGTCAGATCTGCGGGCCCTCGGCGCGCAGATCCTCCACCTTGCCCATCGCCTCCCGCAGTTCGGCGAGCCACTGCTCGCTGTGCTGGCCGGCGAGCCGGACCGTCCACTTGAGTGCGTCGGCCCGCGAGCGGGCGACCCCGGCGTCGACCAGCGTGTCGAGGACGATCCGTTCGGGTTGGCGCAGCCGCGTCATCACCGGCACCGCGAGGTGGGTGAACAGGGCGTGCCGCTCGCCGAGCGTCGCGCCCCACGCCACCTTGCGTCCGTACCGGGCCTCGGCCTCGTCGGCGATCCGCATCCGCTCCGCGCGGGTGGCCTCCCGGAACCGGGAGATCCGACCGTCGGCTGCGGCGGGGGAGGCGTCGTCGGGGGCCGGCAGCTCGCCGGTCACCACGATCTCCTCGCGGTCGACCTGCACGGTGGCCGGTCCGGTGAACCAGTCGTCGGGTAGCCGGCCGGCAAACCACTCGGCGGCGTCGCTCGCGTCGGGGGCCTCGCCCTGCTGCCAGCCGAAGCGTCGCCCGCCGGGTCCTGGTGCATTCCTCATTGCTCTCACCTCGTCAGTTGCAATGATTACTTGATTACAACGCTACGCCGTGTGATCGAGTGCCGCCAGGATGTCGTGCGCGGTTCAGGGGTCCAGGGACCCGGCAACCGTGCACGGGTGGCGCAGCCGCCTACCCTCGACGCCATGCGCAAATCGATGGGGATTGCCGTGGTGGGTGTGTTCGCACTGGTGCTGGGGGGCTGTAGCAGCGGGCCGACCGACACCGAGCAGGCGGCGCAGCAGTTCGCCGAAGCGCTCACCCAGCGCAACGCGCAGGCCGCCGCCGACCTCACCTCCGACCCGGCCGCGGCGGCGGCGGCGATCACCCAGATGTTCGACGGCGTGGACCCGCAGGACGTGCGGTTCACCGTGGCCACCACCGACAGCGACGCGGGCACCTTCACCCTCGCCGCCGACTGGACCCTCGGCGAGCCGGAGACCGCACCCGCGCCCGCCCCCGCCGCCGCCGCGTCGGCGACGCCGGCCGCGTCGGCCACGCCCGCCGCGCCGGAGAAGTGGACGTACACCACCACGGGCGGCGGTGCCGGCGTCGCTGACGGCGGCGCCATCCCGTGGGACCCGCAGCTGCTCGCCCCGGGCCTGACCGCCGACTCGACGCTGCGCTACACCACCCTCTCCGGCGGCTCGCCGACGGTGCTCGACGCCGCCGGCCGGCCGCTGATGGCCGAGCAGACCGTCACCCTGGTCAACGTCGACACCGCGCAGACCCCGGACCCCGCCGTGACCGCCGCCGCCCTGGCGCCCCTGCTCGCCCCGGTGGCCCCGACCCTCACCGCCGCCTCCGTGCAGGCGGATCTCGCTGCGGCGCAGGGCAAGACGGCCACCGTAATCACCCTGCGCGACGCCGACCTCGAACCCATCGCCGGCGCCCTCGCCGCGGTCCCCGGGGTCACACTGGTCGAGCAGACCCGGCTGCTCACCGTCGACAAGGCGGACACCTCACCGGCCCTCGACGGGCTGCGCCAGCTCTGGCAGGAGGGCCAGGACGCCACCACCGGTTGGGCGGTACAACTGGTGCGCGCCAACGGTTCCGCCGACATGGTCGCCGGTGTCGAGGGCACCCGTGCGCCCGACATTGCCAGCACCCTGGACCCGGCGGTCCAGTCCGCCGCGCAGGACGCGCTCGCCGCCCTGCCGCAGCAGGCCGCGATCGTCGCGATCCGGCCGTCCACCGGGGCGGTACTCGCGGTCGCGCAGAACGCGCCGGCCACCGCGCAGGGGCCGATCGCGCTGACCGGCCTCTACCCGCCGGGCTCCACCTTCAAGACGGTCACCACCTCCGCAGCGCTGCAACAGGGTTCGGTCACTCCCGCCACGGTGCTGCCCTGCCCCGGCAGTGCGAACATCGAGGGCCGCACCATCCCCAACGACGACAACTTCGACCTCGGCGCGGTGCCGCTGCACACCGCCTTCGCCCGCTCCTGCAACACCACCATGGGCCAGCTCGCGGTCGCGATGGGGCCGAACGCGCTGCACGACGCGGCCCTGCAGTTCGGTCTCGGGGTGGACTACGTGACGCCCGGACTGACCACCGTCACCGGCAGTGTCCCGGCCGCCGACACCCCGGCCCAGCGCGTCGAGGCGGCGATCGGGCAGGGGCAGGTCACGGCCTCCCCGTTCGGGATGGCGATGGTCGCGGCGTCCATCGCCAAGGGCAGCGCGCCCGCCCCGATGCTGGTCGTCGGCCAGCCCGGTACCGCGAACCTCACGCCCGCCGCGGCGCCGGTCCAGGTGACCGACGAACTGCGGACGATGATGCGCGAGACCGTCACCGCCGGCACCGCGACCCAGCTCGTGGACCTGCCCGACCTGCGCGGCAAGACCGGCACCGCCGAGGTCGACAACGGGCCGGCGCACGGCTGGTTCGTCGGCATCGACGGGGACGTCGCGTTCGCGGTGTTCGTCGCCGGCGCGGACAGTTCGGCCCCCGCGGTCGATGCGGCCGGTCGGTTCCTGCGGCCGATCCAGGCCCAGCTCCCGCGGTGACCCTCGGGCAGCACCGGGTGCCGCTCGCCTTCGGGGCCGGTCGGGTTTGTCGCCGGAGTCGCGTCGGTCGTCTCCTGTTCGCGCTGCGGATCCGGAAGTTGGACGGGGAGAGGCAGTTCCGCACCGTCCCCGATCGAGCCGTACGCGGCCGCGCCCCTCGGTTCGCCCTGACCCGGCTATCCATGCGCACCATCCGGGCATCCGCTCCGTCGTCGACAACCGTTGCGTCACCGGCGAACTGGGCCTGAACCATCTCCCGATATCCGAGACCGTATGACACCGAGTGCCGTATCTTCACCAGATCATTCACGTACTTTGGGGGTTTGGGGAATGCGCACATTGACAGGCGTCAGTTGGGCTGTTGCGGTGACCACCGCGGCGGCGCTACTCGCCACCGCCGCGCCGGCCAGCGCGGAGAACACGACGCCCTACGAGCGGCCGACCATGGTCGCCGCCGGTAGTGGGTACGCCGCGGATCTGCAGGCGGCGGTCAACTTCTGGACCGTCGACCGGCTCGCCGTTGCCGGTCTCAACGACGACAACGGCTGGCCGATCGACGGCCAGGGCAGTGACGTCATCGTCGAGCCGACCGGTGGAGGCGACGCCCTCAGTGCCACCGCCACGGGTTCCGGCCTGATCCGCAAGACCGCCGGGAAGCTGTTCCTCAAGATCGACGCGCCGGGAAAGACTTGGTTGTCCACCTGCTCGGCGAATGTCGTCAGCAGCGCGAACCAGAGCGTCGTGCTCAGCGCCGCCCACTGCTTCCGGCAGAACTCCTCCAACTGGGACTTCGGCATCGGGATCGAGAACAACACGGCTGTCAGGGCGGTCTTCATCCCGGGCTTCAACGGTGCCGGTCTGGCCCGCTACGTCCTCGGCACGCCGGAGGGGAGCGGGGCGCTGCCCGGAACCGACATCGCGCCCTACGGCGTGTGGGGGGTGACCCGTCAGTGGACCACCAACCTGTGGGCGCAGGACGCCAGCTTCTTCGGTGAAGGCCCCGCGCACGACATGGCCGCGTTCCTGGTCGACAGCCCCACCGACAGCCGGCCGATCCAGCAGGTCACCGGGGGCCAGCAGGTCGGCTTCAACCTGCCCCAGGGCAAGGCGCTGACCGGCTTCGGCTACCCGACCGACAACGCCATCAGCTGGTACAAGACCCCGTACGTCAACGGCGTCCCGACCCGCACGGGTGCGGCCAACGTGTTCGGGACGCCGGCCGCACTCCAGCGCTCCTTCGACGGCCGTACGCTCAAGGTCAGCTCGGGTCAGTCGACCGCCGTCACCGGCAAGTACCTCGACGTGCTGCCCATGGCCATCAGCCCCGGCGCCAGCGGCGGACCCTGGTTCGAGCAGTACGACCCGGCCACGGGCACCGGCATCCAGGTCGGCGTCCTCTCCCACTTCGTCAACGCCGACGGCGGCACGGCGGTCTTGGAGACCCTCTTCGCCAACATGAATCCCGCCCGCCCGCACGGTTCAGTCACCCACTTCATGGCTCAGGAGAAGTCCGTCTTCGACCTCGCCCAGGCTCAGGTCGCGCCGAACTGACACGTTGACGGGCCTCGGGTACGGATCAGGTCCGTACCCGAGGTCCGTTTTCGGTAGCCGGTGAAGATGATTCCGCCGACCCCCAGCGGATCATGTTGGTGTTGGCCGGGTTTCGGCTCAGCGTGGTTGTCGTCGAAGCGAGCTACCTCAGCTGACGAATGCCGCACGGAACTGGTGCCGGTCCAGCCCAGCTGCGGCTTCGCAAGTTGGCCGGAGAGGAAGTTCCGCACGCCCTCCCCGGCTGCGCCGTATGCGCCCGTGTCCTCCGGTTCGGCCTGACCTTGCTGTCCATGCGCACCATCTGGGTATCCGCTCCGCCGTCGACGACAGCACCGGCGAACCGGGCCCGACCTATCTCCCGATACCCGAGACCGCATGACCACGAGTGCCGTATCTTCACCAGATCATTCATGTTCTTTTGGGGGTTTGGGGAAAATGCGCACATTGACGGGCGTCAGCTGGGCTGTTGCGGTGACCACCGCGGCGGCCCTGCTCGCCACTTCCGCGCCCGCAAGCGCAGGGTCCACGGAGGCGCCCGTGCTCGGCACCTCCGGGTCCGCAAGCACCGGGTCCGCCAGCACGAAGTCCACGGCACCCTACGAGCGGCCGGCCATGGTCGCCGCCGGTAGCGGCTACGCCGCGGAATTGCAGGATGCGGTCAACTACTGGACCGTCGATCGGCTCGCCATAGCCGGTCTCAGTGATGACGACATCAGTGAGGCAGGAGGCGGGATCAACGGCCAGGGCAGCGACGCCATCGTCGAGCCGACCGCCGGAGGCGACGCCCTCAGCGCCACCTCCACGGAAACCGGCCTGATCACCAAGACCGCCGGGAAGTTGTTCCTCAAGCGCAGCAAGGTGGGAACCACCGACTACTTCTGGTCCAGCTGCTCGGCGAACGTGGTCAACAGCGCGAACCAGAGCGTCGTGCTCACCGCTGCCCACTGCTTCGAGTCGAACTCCGCCAACTGGGACTTCGGCACCGGGTTGGAGAACGTGGCGACCGACAGGGCGGTCTTCATCCCGGGCTTCAACGGTGCCGCTCTGGCCCGCTACGTCCTCGGCACTCCGGAGGGGAGCGGGGCGCTGCCCGGCACCGACATCGCGCCCCACGGCGTGTGGGGAGTGACCCGTCAGTGGATCACCAGCGAATGGCGGGTCGACCCCAGCCAGTTCGGTGATGGACCCATGCACGACATGGCCGCGTTCCTGGTCGACAGCCCCACCGACAGCCGGCCGATCCAGCAGGTCACCGGCGGCCAGGAGGTCGGCTTCAACCTGCCCCAGGGCCAGGTGCTGACCGGCTTCGGCTACCCCGCCGACAACATCAAGAGCTGGTACGCGCCCCCGTTCGTCAACGGTGTCCCGACCCGCACGGGCGCGGCCAACGAGCACGGGGTGCCGTCCGCACTCCAGCGCTCCTACGACGGCCGTACCCTCAAGATCAGCTCCGGCAAGACGACGGGCATCACCAGCAAGTACCTCGACGTGCTGCCCGCGGCCATCAGCCCCGGCGCCAGCGGCGGACCCTGGTTCGAGCAGTACGACCCGGCGACCGGCACCGGCATCCAGGTCGGCGTCACCTCCCACTTCGTCAACGCCGACGGCGGCCTCCCGGTCTTGGAGACCGTCCTCACCGGGGGAGACTCCGCCCGACCGCACATGTCTGCCAGCCATTTCGTGGACCAGGAGAAGGCCGTCTACGACCTCGCCCAGGCCCAGGTCATGCCGAACTGACACGTTGACGGGCCTCGGGTACGGATCAGGTCCGTTCCCGAGGCCCGTTTTCAGTAGCTGAGGGTGGTCGCGCCGCTCCGGCTGACGAGCCCGGCTCGGCTCAGATGCACCAGACGAGCGCGGCGGACCCGAGCGGGACGCTGAAGCACAGGGACACCGAGCCGACGGCGGGCGAGACGACCGGGAGTTCGCTGGCGGTGGCGACGGGGGCGGCGAAGACGCCGACGGTCAGGGCGATGGCGGTGGCGGCGAGGGTTTTCGTGATCTTGGCGGACATGATGCTCACACCTTGGAGAGGACGAACGAGCGGAAGGAGCCGGTTCTGTCGTGGCTCCCTTCCATCGTCCGCCCGTGGCCAGGTGCCACACAAGGGCGCCGCTCAGTGCACCCCGCGCATCATCTTGCTGATCCACGGCGAGAGCAGCACCATCACGAGGCCGACGCCGATCGACGCCGCCCCGATCCAGGCGAAGTACGGCGCCTGGTCGGATTCGTCGTAGTACTTCGCCAGGGTGCCGGCCATCGACGAACCCAGCGCCACCGACAGGAAGAACAGCGCGACCATCTGGGTGTGGAACGCCCGCGGGGCCAGCTTGGTCGACAGCGACAGCCCGACCGGGGACAGGAACAGTTCCGCGAACGTGAACAGCAGCAGCGTGAACACCAGTCCGAGCAGCGGCGCGCTGTTCTCGCCGCCGCCGGAGAACGGCAGGAACGACAGGAACGCCAGGCCCATGATGGTGGTGCCCGCGGCGAACTTCAGCGGCGTCGAGGGCTGGCGTGGCCCGAGTTTGGTCCACATCGCGGCGAACACGCCCGCGAAGATGATGATGAACACGGGGTTGATCGACTGCACCCACGACGCGGGGAACTCCCAGCCGAACAGGTTGCGGTCGAGGTACTTGTCGGCGTAGATCGCGACCACCGTGAACTGCTGCTGGAACAGTGACCAGAACGCGGCGCTGGCCAGGAACATCGGGATGAACGCGAGCACCCGGCTGCGCTCGGTGCTGGTGATCTTCCGGCTCGACAGGATGACCACGAAGTACCCGATCGAGGCGACGACAGTCACGCCGACCACCACGTCGGAGAGGTTCTCGGTGGTGATCAGCCCGACGCCCGCAGCGGCCGCGAGGACCGCCAGCGCCGCCGCCGCGATCGCGAGGTACCGCAACCGCTCGGCCGTGGGCAGCGGGTTCGACGGCGTCGCGCCGATGCCCGCCAGCCGCTTGCGCCCGATCGTGTACTGGATCAGGCCGACGGCCATGCCGATCGCGGCGAGCAGGAAGCCGGCGTGGAAGCCCCAGTTCTTCTGCGCCCACCCGGTGAGCAGCGGCCCCACGAAGGCGCCCAGGTTGATGCCCATGTAGAACAGCGAGAACCCGGCGTCGCGGCGCTCGTCGCCCTCGGAGTAGAGGTCCCCGACCAGTGACGTCGCGTTCGCCTTGAGGCCGCCGCTGCCCACCGCGATCGCGACGAGTCCGACGCCGACCCCCACCAGCCCCGGGATCGCCGCCAAGGCCACGTGGCCGAGCATCACCAGCACGGCGCTGTAGAACAGGGTGCGTTCGGAGCCGAGCAGCCGGTCCGCCGCCCAGGCGCCGAGGATCGTGGAGAGGTAGACGGTGCCGCCGTACGCGCCGACGATGCTGACCGCCGCCGCCTCGGAGATGCCCAGCCCGCCCTCGGCGGCCGAGTAGTAGAGGTAGTACAGCAGGATGCCCTGCATGCCGTAGAACGAGAACCGTTCCCACATCTCGACGCCGAAGAGGTTGGCCAGCGCAAACGGCTGACCGAAGAATCCGCGGTCGGACTTGGGGTCCCGGGGTAGCGAAGACACTTCGCTCATCCGAAAAGCGTCCCACACCGGAGCGCCGGACGCCCGGCGCGAACGCCGCGCGTGTCAGCGGCCCGGTGTCAGTGGCGCGGTGTCAGCGGGAGGTGCGGGCGCGCACCCGGCCGTAGATCGCACGCCATCCGATCAGGAACACCGCGAGCACGGTGCCGGCCACCAGAACGAAGCTGAACGCGGTGCCCTGACCACCGACGACGCGCAGCAACATCCCGACCACCAGCGTCGACAGCCACACCAGCACCCCGGTCGGCACCACCAGGCGGGGGTCGAACTTGTTCCGGTACAGACCGCACGTCGCGAGCCATCCGACCGCGAGTCCGCCGAGGAACGGCCAGGCCGTCGACGCGAGCCCGGCGAGGATGTCGGCCTCGTCGTGGCTGCGGCGGCCGATCGCGCAGAACACGATCACGAGCACGACGTCGACGGCGAGGACTGGCAGCACCTTCTTCACGACGACCAGCGTAGGCCCGGACCGGATGTCCCTCTCCGCGGGACGGCGTGTCGGCAAATTCCCCGGCCGTACCTAGCGTGTGGCGCGATACTTCCGATCGGAACTTCAGACTTCAGGAGGCTGTGAGCAACATGACCCAGTGGAACGAGGAATGCGACGTCCTGGTGGTTGGCTCGGGCGGCGGTGGCGTCACCGGCGCCTACACCGCGGCCCGCGAGGGGCTGGCGGTTGTCCTGGTGGAGGCCACCGACAAGTTCGGCGGTACCACCGCGTACTCGGGCGGTGGCGGGGTGTGGTTCCCGTGCAACCCGGTGCTCACGCGCGCGGGCACCGACGACACCATCGACGACGCGCTCGAGTACTACCACTCGGTGGTCGGCGATCGGACCCCTCGTGAGCTGCAGGACGCCTACGTGCGCGGCGGTGCCCCGCTCATCGAGTACCTGGAGCAGGACGAGAACCTCAAGTTCGAGATGCTGCCGTGGCCCGACTACTTCGGCAAGGCACCCAAGGCAAGGCTTGACGGCCAGCGGCACACCATGCCGACGCCGCTGCCGGTCGCGGAGGCGAGCGAGCTTCGCGAGATCGTGCGTGGTCCCCTCGACGTCGACCGGCTCGGCACCCCCGCGCCCGACGACTACTTCATCGGCGGCCGGGCGCTGATCGCGCGGTTCCTCAAGGCAATCGCCAAGTACCCGAACGCCACACTGCACCTGAACACCACGCTGGTCGAGCTGGTGGTCGAGGACGGCAAGGTGGTCGGTGGCATCGTCGAGCGGGACGGCGAGCGCGTCGCGATCCGCGCCCGCAAGGGTGTCGTGCTCGCGGCAGGCGGCTTCGAGGGCAACGACGAGCTGCGGCAGAAGTTCGGGGTGCCCGGTGAGGCCCGCGACACGATGGGCCCGTGGGCCAACCTCGGCAAGGCACACGAGGCCGGCATCGCGGCCGGCGCCGACACCGACCTGATGGGCGAGGCCTGGTGGTCGCCGGGCATGACCCATCCGGACGGCCGCTCCGCGTTCGCGCTGTGGTTCACCGGCGGCATCTTCGTCAACCAGGACGGCAAGCGGTTCGTCAACGAGTCCGCGCCGTACGACCGCCTCGGTCGCGACGTGATCCGGCAGCTCGAGGACGGCACGGTCACGCTGCCGTACTGGATGGTCTACGACAACAAGGAGGGTGAGGTTCCTCCGGTCAAGGCCACCAACGTCTCCATGGTCGAGGCGGAGAAGTATCAGGCGGCCGGCCTGTGGCACACCGCGGACACCCTCGAGGAGCTCGCCGAGAAGATCGGCATCCCCGCAGAGAACCTGGCCGCCACCGTCGCGCGGTTCAACGAGTTCGTGGCCAAGGGCGTCGACAAGGACTTCGGCCGTGGCGACGAGGCGTACGACCGGGCGTTCTCGGGCGGCGAGCCGCCGCTGGTCACGATCGACCAGGGGCCGTTCCATGCGGCCGCGTTCGGCATCTCCGATCTCGGCACCAAGGGCGGGCTGCGCACCGACACTGCGGCGCGGGTGCTCGACAAGTCGGGCGACCCGATCCCGGGTCTGTACGCGGCGGGCAACACGATGGCCGCGCCGAGCGGCACCGTGTATCCCGGCGGCGGTAACCCGATCGGTACCAGCATGCTGTTCAGCCATCTCGCGGTGTTGGACATGGCGGCAGGCAGCTAGAGACGCGAGAACGCCCCCCACCGCGATTCCAGGAGAGGGGTCGCGGTGGGGGGCGTCGTTCTGCGCGTGGGGATCAGGCCTGGTAGCCGGCCTCGATCTCGAGGGTGAGGGTGATCTTGTCGCCGACCACGGCGCCGCCGCCCTCGAGCGGCATCTCGATGCTGATGCCGAAGTCCTTGCGGTTGATCACGGTGCTGGCCTCGAAGCCGGCGACCGGGCCGTGGCCCATGCCGGGGTTGACGCCGTTGAACTCGAGCTTGAGGTCCACCGGGCGGGTCACGCCGTGCAGCGTGAAGTCGCCGGTGACGATGAAGTCCTCGCCCTTGGCCGTGACCGAGGTGGACTTGAACGTCGCGGTGGGGAACTGCGCGGCGTCGAAGAAGTCGGCGGTCTTGAGGTGGCCGTCGCGCTGCTCGTTGTCGGTGGTGATGGAGGCGACCTGGATCTGCGCCTCGACGGAGGGGGTGCCGTCCTCGGCGACGGTGATCGCGCCGGAGAAGTCCTGGAACCGGCCGCGGACCTTGCTGACCATCAGGTGGCGCACGGAGAAGCCGACGGTGGAGTGGCTGGCGTCGATGGCCCAGGTGCCGGGGGTGAGGGTGGGCAGGGCGATGGCGGTGGTCATGTGAACTCCCGAGGGTAAGTAGTTGAATCTTGAAGCACTGGTTGCCTCAACCGTGCCACCGGCGGGTTTCTTCCCGCAACCCGATGTGATCCGCGTCACTGATTCCCTGTGCGGAAATCCCTCGGGAATGTTCTTACTGCTCAGTAAGTTTCCGTGGTAGGTTCGCCTTGCTTCGCAGCTTTGTCTGGTTTGTCCGCACCTTGGGGTGTCGCGTATTCGCCTCTGCTGCACTCGATCTGGGGCGGTGTGGCGGTGATCGGCGCCCCTTCGTGGAAGCAAGGAGAAAACCTTTGTCGAAGAAGACGACCATCGCCCGTTGTGTCGGCGCCGCCGCCGCACTCACCGGCGCCCTGGCCCTCGCGCTGCCGGGTATCGCGTCCGCGGCCCCGGCCGGAGAGGTGCCGGCGCCGGAGATCTCGGCGAACGCCGACGGCGATGTCATCGAGATGACGCTCACTCAGACCAGTACCGGTCAGGGTGTCATGTGCGTGCCGATCGTCCTCGAGGCGACCGATGCGCTGCCCCTCGCCGCGACACCGATGGATCAGTGGCCCGGGTTCGGTGAACTCATCAACACGGTCCACTACATCGGGAATCCGACGTCCGACGCGTCGCCGAAGTCGGAGAGCACCACCGCGACCGATGAGAACGGGTTCAACCCCGGTCTGCTCAAGCCGATCACGCCGGGCGCTTACGCCGTCGTCGGAGCGTGCGTCGACGGTGCAGAGCAGAACGCGGTCCTGTCGTACAGCTACCAGGTCGTCTTCTCCCCGGGCGGCGTCGGCAGCCTCGGTCAGGCCTTGGACCTGGGCAGCTCCACCCTCGAGATGGACGGTGGCAGCAGCATCGTCGCGGACCTGCTGACCAGCGGCGCCGGCAGCAGCATGCTGTCCTCCAGTCTCAGCTGACCGCAACTCCACGCGGTGCCGGCCGAAACACGCTCGGGTGAAGGGCGTTTCGACCGGCACCGTATCGTCACGCCGGCTGAGTAGCCTCCGTCCGGGTGGCGGCGGCCAGCACGGCGCGCAACGCGGAGGCCGTCACGGACTGGTCGAGCCCGATGCCCCAACGCGCGGTCCCGCCGCTGCTGCACCGCGCGTAGGTGATCACTCGCCGGTCGCCGCCCGTGCCCGTCGGCTGCTGCACGAGCGAGAGTACCTCCACGGGGCGCCCGTGCTCGGTCAGGATCCGGCTCAGTGCCTCGGCGGGGCCGGTGCCGTCGGCCGCGCCGTCGACCGCGAGCTCGTCGACGCTCGCGCGGACCTGCAGGTGGGCGCCGTCGTCACGGTGCTCGACCGACCAGCCCGCGAGCTCGCCGCGGTGGCCGTACTCGCTCAGCAGCCAGTCCCACAACTGCTCCGCGGTCACCTCGGCCCCGCTGTCGTCGGTGGACCGCTGCACTCGTCGGGCAAAGTCGATCTGCAGCGGCCGGGGCAGGTCCAGCCCATACCCGGTCTGCAGCAGGTACGCGATGCCGCCCTTGCCGGACTGGCTGTTGACCCGGATCACCGCCTCGTAGTCGCGGCCCACGTCGCGGGGGTCGATGGGCAGGTACGGCACGTCCCAGGGCGCCTGCCCCGGCTCGACGCCGGCCGCCGCGGCGCTGGCGTGGTGGTGGGCGAACCCCTTCTTGATGGCGTCCTGATGGGTCCCGGAGAACGCCGTGTAGACCAGGTCGCCCCCGTACGGGTGTCGCTCGTGAACGGCAATCCTGTTGCAGTACTCCACGGTTCGGCGCACCTCGTCGATGTCGGAGAAGTCGATCATCGGGTCCACGCCCTGTGAGTGCAGGTTCAGCGCGAGCGTCACCAGGTCCACGTTGCCGGTTCGCTCGCCGTTCCCGAACAGGCAGCCCTCCACTCGCTGCGCGCCGGCCAGCACCGCCAGTTCCGCACACGCGACGCCGGTGCCGCGGTCGTTGTGCGGGTGCACCGACAGGATCACCGACTCACGTCGGGCCAGGTTCCGGTGCATGTACTCGATCTGGTCGGCGTAGACGTTCGGTGTCGAAACCTCCACCGTCGCAGGCAGGTTGTGGATCACCGGCCGGTCCTCGCTGGCGTCCCACAGCTCGGTGAGGCTGTCACACACCTCCAGCACGAAGTCCGGCTCGGTCAGGTTGAACACCTCGGGGGAGAACTCGTAGCGGACGCCCGGCCGGTGGTCGCCGCCGCGGGCGACGTCCTGTGCGGCCTCGAAGATTAAGCGGTGCAACCGGTCCCGGTTGTGGCCGAGCACCACCTGACGCCAGGTCGGGGCGGTCGCGGTGTACATGTGCACCACCACGTTCGGCAGCCCGCGCACCGACTCGTAGGTGCGCTTGATCAGGTCGGCGCGGGCGGCGGTGAACACCACGACCGTGACGTCGTCCGGAACGAGGTCCGCGGTGACCAATTCGCGCACGAAGTCGAAGTCGGTCTGGCTGGCCGACGGGTAGCCGACCTCGATCTCCTTGTAGCCCATGGCAACCAGCTGCTCGAAGAGTTTGCGTTTGCGGGCCGGGTCCATCGGTTCGGCGAGCGCCTGGTTGCCGTCGCGCAGGTCCACCGGCACCCACAGCGGGGCGGTGGTGGTGCGGGTCGACGGCCAGGTTCGTTCGGTCAGCGGTACCGGGACCCGGTCGGTGTACGGGCGGTAGCGGTGCGAGGGCATGGCGGACGGGGTCTGGCGATTCCAGTTCACGGGGAAGCTCCTGCGGTGGGCGGTCGGTCGACCGGCACGGCGGAACCCCGCGGCGGGGAGCCGGTCCGGTCAGGCCCCGCCGCGGCTGCCGAGGAGGAGAACCCGAGTGGCCACGAGCGGTACGCTAGGCGAGATCAACTTGTCTGACAACCTGAGGAGATAAATTGGCGTCGCCACTACGGCGCAACCTGCTCGCCGATCAGGCCGCCGACCTGCTCCTGTCCCGGCTGGGCGCGGGCGAGTGGGACGTCGGGGCGAGGCTGCCGGGGGAGACCACCCTCGCGGTCGAACTGGGCGTCGGCAGGTCCACCGTCCGGGAGGCGCTGCGGATGCTCGCCGGTCAGGGCTTGCTGCGTTCCCGCCAGGGCGTCGGTGTCTTCGTCGAGCGCACCGAACCCCTCGGCGACGGCTGGACGAGCGTGCTGCGTGGGGAGGCCATTGCCGCGGTCGTCGAAGTCCGCAACGCCCTCGAGGTCGAGGCCGCGCGGCTCGCCGCCCAGCGCGCCACCGACGCGGACGTGAGGTTGATGCGCCGTGCCCTCGACCTGCGCGCCGCGGCATCCGGCAAGGGCGACGCGGAGTTCGTGGCGGCCGACATCGAGGTGCACCGGGCGGTGGTGGTCGCCGCTCACAACCCGGTGCTGACCGAGCTGTTCGAAACCTTCGTGCCGCGGCTCACGGAGGCGATGGTCGAGATGGTCGAGCTGCTGGACCTGCGCCGCCGAGATCCGGCGCCGGATGCGGACGACCACCAGTTGCTCGTGGAGGCGGTCGCGGCGGGCGACGCCGAGGCGGCCGTGCGGATCAGCCGGGCGCACCTCGACGCGATGCTCGGCGCGCTGCACGAGGGGCCACGGGCGCTGCCTCACGGTTCCCCAATGTGACATCGGGGAACCCTGGGGCACCCAATGTGACATTGGGGAGCAAGCTGGGTGCGGGCGTCAGGCGGGGTCGGCGCGCTTGGGGGTCGGGTCGGTCAGCGGATTGAGCGGGTCGGCCTCGCGGTCACGCTCGTGCATCGCCTTCTGCTCGTTGCGCTCGAGTTCGACGTCGAAGTGCAGGTCCTCGTGCTGGTGCACCCGGAACAGGACCAGGAAGACGATCCAGCCGACCAGCGCCACCAGGATGAAGCTCACGCCCCGGTAGACGAATGCGGCGGCGACGGCCTGCGAGGCGCTGATGCTCGCCGCGGTGGTCAGCGTCGCGATCAGGGTGGCGTCGACAAACACCAGCCCGCCCGGCGCCAGGGGGATGGTGGCCACCGCCTTGCCCGCCGCGAACGCGATCAGCAGTCCCGCCGGGAGCGGGTCCGCGCCGATCGCGTAGCAGGCGAAGGCCAGGCACGCGACGTCGCCGAGCCGGTGCACGGCCGACCAGCCGAGGGCCAGTGCCCCGTCCTTGCGGCCGAGTCGCACCGACTCGAGCTGGTCGAGCGTCTCCCGGACCGCGTGCATCCCGGTGTCGGACGGCTTGTGGCGCATGGCGTTGACGCGGACCAGCACCCAGCGGGCAGCGGCCTCGATGGAGTTCGGGTGTGCGCTGACGTAGCGGACCGCGTAGATCAACGCGATCAGCCCCGCCACCGAGAAGGTGAGGGTGAACGGGCTGACCGATCCTCCGACCAGCATGGCGCCGCCGACGCCGAGCAGTGCCAGGCCGGCCGCCGCGATCACGCCGGAGATCGCCAGTTGCCACGACGCGACCACAGGGCTCGCGCCCCAGCGCCGGGTCTCCCGGTAGGTGAAGGCCGTGGAGAAGACCTGGCCGGCGGGCAGAGTCACCGCCATCGCCGTGGAGGCGTAGACGACGGACACCGAGTCGAGTTGGCGTACCCGCACGCCACCGGCGTGGAGCAACTGCTTCTGCACCCGGCCGTAGCCGCTCAGCGAGATGGCCTGGGCGAGGACACATGCGGCCAGCCAGCCCCAGTGGATCTCGGAGAGCGCCTTCCAGGACTCGTGCAGACGCGGCCACAGGTACACGCCCTCGCCGACGAGCATTGCGACAAGTGCCAGGCCGGCCACCCACTTGAGCCACCGGAACCGGCCGCCGGAACGTTCGGGCGCGGGCACCTCTTGCTTGCGGGGGACGCCCCCACGAGGGTCGGGCTGCGGCGCTACCACTACGTCAGACTAGCCAACCGGGCCCAGATTGCCCGAACCCTGCGCGCCGTGATGTCACGGATATCGCACCGGCGAGGCCAGGTCGGTGACCCGGGTGCGGCCCCGCAGCAGCACCTGGTCGCCGAGCTCCCACTCGGACTGTTCCTCCTCGTCGGCGAAGTACAACGCGCTGGTGGAGGCCAGTACCCGGCTCGGGTGCAGCTTGGCCAGCTCGGTGAGCCGGGACGCCTCGTTCACCGGGTCGCCGATCACGGTGTACTCGAAGCGTTCGGCGGCGCCGATGTTCCCGGCCACCGCCAGGCCGGCCGAGACGCCGATACCGATGTCCAGGCCGGTGATCTCGTCGAGCGCGAACCGCAGCTCCCGGGCCGCCGACAGTGCCGCGGTCGGGGCGTCGGGCCGGTCCAGGGGGGCGCCGAAGATCGCCAGGGCCGCGTCGCCCATGAACTTGTTGACGAACCCGTTGTGCTCGTCGATCACCGAGACCACCACGCGGAAGAACTCGTTGAGCATGTTGACGACTTCGCCCGGCGGGCGTTCGGCGGCGGCCCCCGTCGAGCCGACCATGTCCACGAACAGCACCGCCACGAACCGCGTCTCGCCGCCGAGTTCGGTGCCGAACTGCAACGCCCGGCGGGCCACGTCCTCGCCGACGTGCTGACCGAACAGTTCCCGCAGCACCTGCCGCTCGGCGGCGTCCTCCATCATCCGGTTGAAGCCCACCTGCAGCCGGCCGATCTCGCTGCCGTCGAACACCTCGACCTGCACGTCGGTGGCGCCGCGCTGGACGCGTTCGATGGCCTTCCGCAGCTGCCGGATCGGGTCCGAGATCTGGCTGGCGGTGAGCATGGACAGCACGAACGCGACGGTGATCGCCATCCCGCACAGCAGGAGGATCGCCACCGCCAGCGAGTCCGTCGTGAACTGCAGGTCGGTGCTCAGCTGGGTCGCACACAACAGCACGATCCCGATGACGGGCATCAGGGTGCCCAGCCCCCAGGTCATCGCCATCCGGGTGCCGACGCCCGGCGCCAGGGTCCGGTCGAAGCGGCCCTCGCTCAGCGCCCGCGCCGCCACCGGCCGCAGGATGCGCTCGCCCAGCATGTAGGTGAAGCCGAAGGTGGTGGTCGCGGCCATGCACACCGTCACCACGACCGCGATCGCGAGCGAGGGCATGTCCGCGAGGGTCAGCGCGACGAACAGGATGCCGCCGACCACCCACAGCACCAGGTGCACGATCGCCTGCCGGAGCGGGGCGTGCAGCGCGGCCATCTGCTCGCTGCGGGTCGGCGGGCCGCCGCGCAGCTGCCAGCGGATCACCGAACGCAGCATCATCGCGGCGGCGCCCAGGCTGACGGCGCCGGCCGCGATCAGGTAGACGCCGAAGATGATGCCGTTGCGGACGCGGTCCGCGACGATCGCGTCGGACTCGGTGATCGGCAGCCCGTACCGGATGAATGCCAGCACCAGCACCGCGCCGATGAAGTTCGCCAGGATCATCGAACCCATGTAGAGCGGCCAACGACTGCGCATTGTCAGCGCGACCGCTCGGTAGGAAGATGCCAGCACAACGACCAATTTAACGGGGTGGCACCGACACCGTGTGATCCGCGTGCTGCCAGCGGCCCTCCGGGCGTGGCGGGCCCACGCGAATCCGGTCCCGGCAGCTCGCCCCATCCATGGGAGCGCGCCGGCGCGCGGCGAGTACCGAGCGAACCCGTCCGTACCCGGATAGGCTCGCCCGGATGACGGCGGACGAGCCGACTCCGACCCCGGACCGGGGTGCCGACGCGTCGTCGGTGCACCCGCTGGTGCGGGTCGGTGCCGAGTGGGCGTGGCGGCTGTTGGTGCTGTTCGCGGCCCTGGTGACGCTGGGTTACATCGTCTCGAAACTCGAGACGGTCCTGATCCCGGTGGGTCTGGCGCTGCTGGCGTCCGCGTTGCTGGTGCCACTGGTGGACTGGATGCAGAGCCGTGGAGTCCCACGCTCCGCTGCAGTCGTGGTGGTCCTGGTCGCGGGCATCGGAGTCGTCGCGGGGATCCTGGCGTTCGTCGTCCAGCAGTTCGTCGAGGGCCTGCCCCAGCTCACCGACCAGTTCACGCAGTCGGTCACGCAGATCCAGGACTGGCTGACCGCCGGGCCCTTCCACTTCTCCGAGGACCAGATCCGCCAGGCCGGGGACTCGGTGGTCACGGCCATCCAGGACAACCGTGAGGCACTGACCAGTGGCGCGCTCACCACCGCGACCGTGATCGGCGAGATCTTCACCGGCGCATTGCTCACCCTGTTCACCCTGATCTTCTTCCTCTACGGCGGCGAGCAGGTCTGGGAGTTCGTCACCCGAATCGTCCCCACCGGCTCCCGCCCACGGGTCCGACTCGCGGGCAGTCAAGGATTCGCGTCGCTGGTCGGATACGTGCGGGCCACCGTCGTCGTCGCGGCGGCGGATGCGGTCGGGATCGGCGCCGGTCTGGCGATCCTCGGCGTCCCGCTGGCGCTGCCGCTGGCCTCGCTGGTGTTCATCGGCGCCTTCATCCCGATCGTCGGCGCCTTCCTCACGGGGTTCGTCGCGGTGTTCGTCGCGCTGGTGACCAAGGGCCTGGTCACGGCGCTGATCGTGCTCGGCATCATCATCGGGATCATGCAGCTCGAGGGTCACGTGCTGCAGCCGTTGCTGCTCGGTCGGGCGGTCCGTCTGCACCCCCTCGCGGTGGTGCTGGCGATCACCGCCGGCATCGTGCTGGCCGGGATCGTCGGCGGCCTGCTCGCCGTGCCCATCGTCGCGGTGCTGAACACCGCGATCCGGTCGCTGCTGGCCCCGGACCCCGAGGCGGTCCTCGACGAGGTGGAGATCGACGACCCCCAGATCCCGCTGTTCCCCGCCACCCCGGACGAGCCGAAGTAGTCGGTGAGCTGCCTCTATCCTGGAGCCCATGGAGGCGAGGGAACCTGTGGCCGCGCGAGACCTGAGGGTCTCGGACGCGGAACGCGAACATGTCGGTGAGATGCTGCAACGGGCGGTCGGGCAGGGTTTGCTCTCGCTCGGCGAGTTCACCGAGCGGATGGACACGGCGCTGGCCGCGAAGACCAGGGGCGAACTGAACGTGGTGCTCTACGACCTGCCCGGCGTGCAGTTGGTCGGCGAGCACGGGCAGCCGGTCGCGCCGCCGACGGCCGCCGCGCAGCCGGCGTACCCGGCGCCCGGACACCCGCAGCCGGGGTATGCGCAGCCCGGCTACCTGCAGCCGCTGGGACCGCAGTCGGGACAGGTGGTGCGCGGCCGGATGTCGACGGTGGCGCGCAAGGGGCGCTGGCAGGTGCCGCCGACGCTGCACGTGGACAGCCGGATGTCGACCGTGACCCTCGACTTCAGCGAGGCCGTGATGCAGACCCAGGTGGTCGAGCTGACCGTGGACGACTACTGCAGCACCATCTCGCTGATCGTGCCGCCGGAGGCCACCGTCGACCTCAACGGCGTCGAGACCGTCGGCGGCAGCGCAACCAACAAGGTGCGGACCGGTCCGCCGATGGGACCGCTGCACCTGGTGGTGCGCGGCCGGGTGCGATTCGGGTCGATCACGGCGAAACACCCGTTCGGGACGACCTTCCGGCGGATGCTGCGCTGACCGCTCGCGGCCGCGTCGGCACGGACGTGTCGGCCCGGGGGACCGGGCCGACACATCGGTCGCGGGGCGCTCGGGTCAGTCGCGCTTCTGCCGGGCCAGCAGTTCACTGACGCTGACGGTCGGCGCGCCCTCGGTGTGCCGGTGCTTGCCGGCGTTGCTCTGGTCCTCGGCGGGGCTGTGGGCACCGTTCGGGGTGCTCCCGTTCCGATCGGCCACGGGCTCGACGGGACGAAGGGCCCGGCGCTGCGACCGCTGATGCGCGGGCACGGACTGGACCGGCGCCGGCTGGGTCGGCGCAGGCTGGGCCGGGGCGGACTGCGACTGTGCCATGCCGTGCTGCTGCGTCGGGTGCGCGGCCGGACCCTGGGACTGGGCCGGGGCGGGTACCCGGAGGTCCGACAGCCAGCTCTCGATCGGCCGTTCCGCGGGTGCAGGGCGCGGCGCCGGGGGCGTCGGCCGAGCCTCCTGCCGGACGGGGGGCGCCGGCGGGGCCGGGCGCGGCGCCGGGGGCGTCACCAACGGGATCGGCTCGGTCAACGGCTCGCCGAACAGCGGTTCTACGGTCTCCGCGATCCGGCGTGCGGACGCCGTGCGCTCCGGCAGGACGCGTTCGACCGCGTCCCGGGTCAACGGCTGGCCCGATGCGCGGACGCCCTCGGGCAGGGGCAGCGGCACCCCGACCGCCTCGATCTCCGGCACGTTGTCGGGCATCCGCGCCTCGTCGAGGATCGGCTCGCCGAGGCCCAGCTTCTCCTGGAAGCGCTTCATCCACGCCGGCGCCCACCAGCAGTCGTCGCCGAGCAGCTTCATGGTCGCCGGGACCAGGAACATGCGGATCAGGGTGGCGTCGATGATCAGCGCCGCGATCATCCCGTACGCGATGTACTTCATCATCACCAGTTCGGAGAACGCGAACGCGCCGGTGACCACGATCAGGATCAACGCGGCGGCGGTGATGATCCGGCCGGTGTGCGCGGTGCCCACCCGCACCGACTCGGTGGTGCTGGCGCCCTGTGCGCGCGCCTCGACCATCCGGGACAGCAGGAACACCTCGTAGTCGGTGGACAGGCCGTAGATGATCGCCATGATCAGCACCAGCACCGGGGACATGATCGGTCCCGGCGTGAAGTTCATCATCGTGGACCCGTTGCCGTCGATGAAGATCCACGTCAGGATGCCGAGGGTGGCGCCGAGACCGAGGGCGGTCATCAGCACGGCCTTGATCGGCAGCACCAGCGACCCGAACGCCAGGAACATCAGCAGCGTGGTCAGCAGCACCACCATCGTCACCATCAGCGGCAGGCTGTCCAGCAGCGCCCCGATCGAGTCCTGCTCGATGGCCGGCGTACCGCCGACCAGCATCTGCACCCCGTCGGGCACGCTCATCGAGCGTAGGTAGTCGATGGTCGACGCCGAGTCGTTGCGGTCCACCAGGCCGGCCTTGAGGACCGTCACGCCGTTCTTGGTGGGGTTGTTCACGCTGAACTTCTCGACCAGCCCGGGCGCGTCGCTAGCGGTCTTGACGATCTTCCCCAGTTCGGAGCTGTCGGCGCCGGAGACCACCAGCTTGATCGGTTCGGTCCGGGAATTGGGGAACAGCTCGTCGAACTGTTCCTGGGCGACGCGGGTCGTGTTGTCCGGGGGCAGGTAGGTCTCGTTGATCCCGCCGAACTTGATGCCCGCGATCGGGAGGGTGAGCAGCAGCAGCCCGACGACGATCGGGATGGCGACCTTGACCGGATGCTTCATCACCCACTGCGTCAGCCGGCCCCAGAAACTGTCCTCGATCTCGTCGGTGGTCTTGGTCTTGCGCATCCACTTCAGGCCGAGCGCGTCCACCCGGCGGCCGAGGATGGCGAGGATGGCGGGCAGCACGGTCACCGAGACCACCGCGGCCAGGATGACCGCGGCGATGGCGCCGTACGCGACCGACTTGAGGAAGCCCTGGGGGAAGATGAGCAGGCCACCGAGGCTGGCGACGATCATCGTCGCGGAGAAGATGACGGTGCGCCCGGCCGTCATCACGGTCCGTCGCACGGCATCGGCGGTGCTGTAGCCCTCGGCGATCTCCTCGCGGAACCGACTGACCATGAACAGGCCGTAGTCGATGGCCAGGCCGAGGCCGATCAGCGAGACCACCGGCACGACGAACCCGTTGACCTCGGTGAATCCGGTGATCAGCTTGACCACGCCGTTGGCGGCGATGACGGTCAGGCCGCCGACGATCAGTGGCAACGCGGCGGCGACGACGCCGCCGAAGATGAAGAACAGCAGGATCCCGACCGCGGGGATGGCCAGGATCTCCATCCGGTGCACGTCGTTGGCCATGGTGTCGTTGAGCGTGCTGGTGACCGGCTGCAGGCCGGCCAGTTGCACGTCCACGCCATCGATGTAGAACTGGTCGCGAACAGCCTTGAAGTTCGCCGCGACCTCGGTGTCGTTGGCGCCGGCGATGCCGACGCTGGCGATGGCGTGGGTCTTGCTGGGGTCCGCCAGCGCGGCGAGCTTGGTCTGCCAGTAGCTGCCGTTGACGGCGAGGATCTTGTCCGGATTGTTCTGGACCAACTGGTCCAGGTTCTGGGTGATCTTCGCCCCGAAGGCGGGGTCGTCGACCGTCTTGCCCTCGGGCGCGGTGTACAGCGCGACCACGTCGGCCTTGGTGTCGCGTCCGAAGGTGCCGTCCGCGAGCTTCGCGGCCGCGACCGACTCGGATCCCGGGTCGTCCCATCCGCTCTGGCTGAGGTTGTTCTCCAAGCCGAGTCCGTACGCCCCCAGGCCGAGCAGCAGCGCAACCATCACCCCGATGACCGTGTATCGGAGGCGGTAGACCAGGCGACCCCAGCTGTCGAACACTATTGGACTCCTTGACGCCCGAGCAACAGAGCGGACAGTGGTCGGAACGGCTGCAGCCAGGCGCCCTCGTCGGGCAGGGAGTCGAGGCTCACCCGCGGCAGCGGCTCGCGGAACACCCCGTTGATGTCCTCGAGGTCGATGAACTCGAGGATCTCCGAGGCGACCGCCCAGCTGGCGTGCTCACGGAAGCCGAGGACCTGCACGGGCACGCCGGTCGCGGCGATGTCCTCGAGCGGCTGGCGGAAGGCCTGGCCGTCGGCGGACGCGACCATGATGCCCGCCAGACCGCCGTCCCGGGCGCGCAGCGCGATGTGGGCCAGCATGTCGTCGTCGACGTCGCTGTCCTCGTCGACCTTGGGCTTGGCGAACACCGCGAAACCGACGTTGCGCAGGGCCTCGACCCAGGGACGGACGACGTCGGCGCTGCCCTGGGCGATGTTGGTGAACACCGTCGCCTCGGGCTCGAGCCGCACGCCGCTGGTGCCGGAGAGTTCGGCGGTCCGGCTGAGCAGCCAGCGTCCGAGCGCGTCGAAGCGGGGGCGGTACGCGGCGGTGGGCCGGCCGCCGAGGATGGCGCCGAGGCCCATGTCCAGGTTCGGTGCGTCCCAGACCAGCAGCACGCGCTTCGGCTGGCGGACCTCTCCGGTGGGCGCGGCGGCCCCGGGCTCGGTGTCGGGCAACCGCTCGCTCACGCTCATCCTCGGACCTTTCCCCAGATCAGTTCCGTGATCGGCCGGCCGACGCGGTGCGCCTTGTCTTCGAACTTGGTGACCGGACGTTCGTGGGTCATCGGCGACTCCGCCGCACCCTGTGCCAGCTCCTCCCAGCTCAGCCGGGTCAGCAGCGGCTCCGCGTCACCGGTCTCCGCGATCCACTCGGCGTACTCGGCGTGGTCGGTGGCCACGTGCAGCACGCCGCCGGGCATCAGCTTCTCGGCGATCAGCTTGAACGTCGGCGCCTGCAGCAGCCGTCGCTTGTGGTGGCGGGCCTTGGGCCACGGGTCGGGGAAGAAGACCCGCGCGCCGGTCAGCGACTCGGCGGCCAGCATGTTCTCCAGCACGTCCATCGCGTCGCCACGCAGCACCCGGATGTTCGGGATCGACTCGCGCTCGATGGCCTGCAGCAACTGGGCGAGGCCGGGGCGGTACACCTCGACTGCCAGCAAGTTCACGTGCGGCTCGGCCTTGGCCATCGCGGTGGTGGCGGTGCCGGTGCCGCAGCCGATCTCGATGATGGTCGGGGCGTCACGGCCGAACCAGGCCGCGGTGTCCAGTGGCTCGTCCGAGACGTCGGCACCGATCACCGGCCACAGCCGGTCCCAGGTCAACTGCTGGGAATCGGTCAGCGCGCCTCGGCGCGAGCGGAAACTTGTCACCCGGGGATACAGACGGGAGCCTTGTTCTGCGGGCCCTGTCACCCTGGGTTCAGCGTCATTCACCGCACCATTGTCACGCATGACCGTGGTTTCTGGCAGCTGGGTCTGAAGTCACGGTTGAGACTTTCTCGATCCTGTGCGCCCCGCCTGGCCCCTTGCAACGCCTGGAACAGTGCGTTTGCCGTCGGGGCGAAATGCGAGACTCGGCGTACCTCACACTTTCGGCGCGCCGGATCGGCGCGATCCGCACCGCATAGTTGCCGCGCGGGAGGCCGGGAACTGCGATCATCGGTGCCTCGGGCCGGTGTCGAGAGGGGAGCCGCGCCCGCGGGGGATCAGTTCGTTTCATGGGCGGGGGTGACGCTGTGGCGTCGACGGGGGAGCACGGCGGGGTGGGCGGCGCTGGTTCGTGGGACGGCGGGGCTTCATGGGACGGCAGGGCGCTCGACGCGTTGCGCCTGGCGGTCCGGCGAGCCGACGTCGGCGCCGCCGTCACGCTCGATGCCGCGGTCCGGGCGCAGCGGCGCGGGATCGACGTTCAGGTCACCGGCCGCGCCGGGGTGGGGCGGTCGGCGGTGCTCGCCGTGCTTGCCGCCGCGGGCGGAGTCGGCGGCGTCGGATTCGCGGAGACCGACGCGTGGGACGTTCCCGGGGCGGTGGACCCGGCGCTGACCGGGGACCTGGTGGTGCTGGTGCTGTGCGGTCCGCCGCGAGCGGTGGACCTGGCCGCGGTCCGAGCCGCTCCGGCCCGGGTGCTGGCCGTGCTCAACAAGGCGGATGCGCTCACCGATCCCGCGGCGGTCGCGGTGAGCGGCGGCGCGGAGCTGGGGCTCGAGTGCCTGCCGGTCGCCGCGGGCGTGGGACCGGCCGGGGCGGGCGTCGACCCGTTGCGGGCGGTCGTGCGGGGCCTGATCGACGAGGTGCGAGCGGAGCGGGCGGCCGCGCTGCTGTCGGTGCTGCGCGGACTCACCGGCGTCGCCGCGGTCCGGGACCGGGTCGAGGCGTATCTGGGAGCCGACGAGGGCGTGCGACTGGGCGCGGTCGCCGCCGGACCCCACCCGCGCGTTCCCCAATGTCACATCGGGGAGCCCCAGGGAACCCGATGTGACATTGGGGAACCCCCGGGGGACCCGTTGGCGGCGGCCGGGTACTGGCGGGGCCGGCTCCAGGCCGACGGCGCCGGCCGCGTCCGCGCGGCGCTGGCCCGGCATCGCGACCACGTGCGGGACTGGGAGCGGTGGGCCGGCCGTGTCTGAACGGCCGGCGGAACCACTCGACCGGGACACGGCGGAGGTGCTGCGCCGCTGGAATCCGGCGGCGCTGACGGGTCTGCAGACCGGCGCGGCGGGCGTCGACCGGCCGACGGTGCTGGTGCTCGGCCCCCGCGGCAGCGGTCGCGGGGCCCTGACCGCGCGCTTGCGGGCGGACGCGGAACCGGACGCACCCGCGCCGGACTACACCGGAGACCCGACGCGCCCGGCCGGCGTCGCGCTCGTGGTGCTCGACTCGGCGGCCCCGCTCGGCCGGGAGGAGTTGGCACTGCTCGACGGCCTGGAACGGGCGGTGTTCGCTTTGACCAAGACCGACGTCCACGCGGGGTGGGACTCGGTGCTGCGCCGCGACGCCGTACTGCTCGCCGAACACGCGCCCCGGTTCGCCGGGTCACCCATCCACCCGGTGTCGGCGCCGCCCGACGGCGACGGGGCCGGGATCTCGGAATTGCGCGGGGCGCTGCTCGAAGCCCTGCGTGGTGCCCCGCAGCGGGACGTGTGGATGCGCCGCCGCGCCGGCGTCGCGGTGGAGCAGACCCGGGAGCTGGTGCGGGCCGCCGCGTCGACACTGGACCACGACGCGACGGCGACCGACCTGCGGGCGCAGCGTGCGGCGGTGATCGCGGACCGCGACGGTGGGCGCGCCGACGCGGCGGCGACGCTGCGCCGGCTGGTGGCCTTGGCGCGGGTGGACCTGCTGCACGAGGTCGGCAGCCGGGTCCGGGAGGTGGGGGTCGCGGCGCGGACCACGCTCGATCGCGGCGACCGGGCCGCGGCGGGGGTGTTCCCTGACCACCTGCGAGCGGAGTTCGTCGGACTCGCCGACTCGGTCGACGCGACGACGGCCGAGCGGCTCCGGGGGATGGCGGCGGAGGTCCTGGGGCCGGACCACCCGGCGAGCGCGGACGACAACCCGGCCGTACGCCTCCCGGCGTTGGATCCGCCGCAGCCGCGACACCGGGGCGTGGAGGACCGGTTGATGATCGCGGTCGGGGCGTCCGCCGGGCTGGGCCTCGGCCGACTGCTGGTGGCGCCGCTGTCGATGGTGCCGACCCTGGACCTGGCCAGCATCCCCGTCACGCTGCTGGTCGGCGCCCTGGCGGCGTGGTGGCTGGCCCGCACGCGGGGCCTCGCCGCGGATCGTGCGCACCTGCGGTCGTGGACCACCGATGCCCTCGCCCAGGTCCGGTCCGGCCTCGAACAGCGGGTCCTGGCGCAACTGGTGGACGCCGAGGCCCGGATCGCCGGTCAGGTGCTGGCCGGGCACCGCAGCCTGGTGCTGTCGACGGACGAACGACTGGCCACGCTGGACCGGCGACTGCGAGAGCACGCGCAACGGACGTCGGCGCGACGGTCGGCCTGCGAGCGTGATCTGGCGGTTCTCGACCGCGCGCTGGGGCGGACGGCGGGACGGGAACCGCCGGCGCCGGCGGTGCGTCCAACCTCCTAGCAGCCGGTTTCGACGAGGCCGGGCCAGGTGGCGGAAGGACCCGCGATGATGCAGGACGACATGTTGCTGTGCGCGCACGGGTTGGGCGAGAACCCGGTCGACACGGATCCGGGGGAGTGGGCCCTGCACGACCCGGCCGTCGACCTCGACGGGGACGGGGTCCTCGACACTCGTGCCTACGCGGACGGCGACGCGGTGCTGGTGGCGTCGGATCTGGACGGGGACGGGACCGCCGACCACCTGACGTCGGTCGAGGCGGACGGCGAGTACTCGGCCTGGCAGGCGCACCGGCAGCCCGACGGCTCGTTGCGGTGGGAACGGACCGATCACGGTCGGCTGTAGACGGCCGGTTTCGAGGTCCGCGGGGAACGCCGGGTGGCGAGATGCCCGGTTTCGGGTGAATTCGCCAACTATTAACGGGCCGGTTTCGGTGAAACGTTTGTGAAGTGGGACGGACGTCCGTATAAACGACGGGGTGTGGCTTGAGTCACTCGTTTAACACTTCGGAGAAGGCTCCGTGCCCGGGGGGCCCGGCGCCATGTGAATGATCGAAATGGAGATCTACATGTCTCGTACCCCGATGCGCCGCATCGCCGCCGTCGCAGCCTCCGCTGCCCTCGTGGCAGGCGGCGTGACCGCCGGCGTGACCATTGGCGCAGGTGCGGCGAGCGCCGCGACCTGCTCCTCGTCGAGCCAGGTCACCAAGAACGACATCAGCACCTGGGGCATCACCCACACCTACAACAAGACCGTCACCAACGCCGCAGGCGAGGAGATCAGCCAGGCCTCCGCAGGCTCGCTGGTCACCTACAAGACCGTCGTGGGCACCACCGGAATCGGCAACCCCTACGTCAACACGATCAACGACATCCCGCCGGTCGGGTTCGGTGCGCCGGTCTCGGCGACGGTCACGGCCTACTCGGTGGGCATCCCGACCGGGCAGCACGAGGCCGATGTCACCATGACCCCGAACGGTGACGGCTACAAGGTCACCAGCACCGGGTGGTTCGTCAACTCCGGCAACCCGGTCACGCTCAAGGCCACGTACAAGGTGCCCGACAACATCGCCCCCGGCACCCAGGTCACCAGCCGCGGCACGGGCGTCGCGGGCACCGTCGGCGTCAGCAACGAGATGCCGAACCTGACCGCCTGCTTCACCGTCCGTATCCCGAACCCGGGCGAGGCCGTCACCGGCAGCATGGACGGGGCCGGCCTGGGCTCCTCGGAGGGCCAGCTCTCCTCCACCGGCTCGGTCAGCGACGTCCTCGGTGACACGATCACCAAGGTCCTCGAGAACGGCAGCTAGTTCCTGTCTGCCGTGTGAACGTCTGACGCCGCGTGCGTCGGACAGCTGAGTAACGGACACCTTCGTCGGGTGGCCGGGAGGGTCCCCTCCCGCCGTGGATCGGATGCCCTCGGGCGCCGGCCCCGGGTCGCCCGACGGAGGTGTCCGTTTGTCTGTGGTGGCAGGCATCGCAGCAGGCGGATGTCACTGAATCGGTCCTGTGACTGATCGGACAAGACCCGATTGCCTGTACGGATGCAGGCGGCGTTAACCTCTTATGTAGGACACCCGGCGCCCGTGTCCTCCGTTTTCGCTATGCGTCGACGGAGCAGCGGGATGCACCCCGCCGAGAGGGGGCAATCGGTACGACCGCGCGAGGCCACCAGGCCGCGCCCGCGGAGGACCCGATTCCGGCACACCCCAGGGAGAGTTTGATGACCTCAGCGACCATTCCAGGTCTGAACGGAACTGACGGCACGCCCACCGAGCACGGCGAGCTGCTCGCCTGGGTGCAAGAGGTTGCCGAGCTCACCCAGCCGGACCGCGTCGTCTTCACGGACGGCTCGGACGAGGAGTGGGACCGCCTCACCGACAAGCTGGTGCAGGCCGGCACGTTCACCCGGCTCAACGACGAGAAGAAGCCGAACTCGTTCGTCGGCAACTCCGACCCGTCGGACGTGGCCCGGGTCGAGTCGCGCACCTACATCTGCTCGCGCGAGGAGATCGACGCCGGCCCGACCAACAACTGGATGGATCCGGCGGAGATGCGGTCGCTGATGACCGGTCTCTACCGCGGCTGCATGCGTGGCCGCACCATGTACGTGGTCCCGTTCTGCATGGGCCCGCTCGGTGCCGACGACCCGAAGCTGGGCGTCGAGATCACCGACTCCGAGTACGTCGTCGTCTCGATGCGCATCATGACCCGCATGGGCACCGCGGCGCTCGAGAAGCTCGGCACCGACAAGCCGTTCGTCAAGGCACTGCACTCCGTGGGCGCGCCGCTCGCCGAGGGCCAGGCCGACGTGCCGTGGCCGTGCAACGACACCAAGTACATCACCCACTTCCCGGAGGATCGCGAGATCTGGAGCTTCGGCTCCGGCTACGGCGGAAACGCGCTCCTGGGCAAGAAGTGCTACTCGCTGCGTATCGCGTCGGCCATGGCCCACGACGAGGGCTGGCTGGCCGAGCACATGCTGATCCTCAAGCTGATCTCCCCCGAGGACAAGGCGTACTACGTCGCCGCGGCCTTCCCGTCCGCGTGCGGCAAGACCAACCTCGCGATGATCCAGCCGACCATCCCCGGCTGGCGCGCCGAGACCCTCGGCGACGACATCGCGTGGATGCGATTCGGTGAGGACGGCCGCCTCTACGCCGTGAACCCGGAGTTCGGCTTCTTCGGCGTCGCGCCGGGCACCAACTACGGCTCGAACCCCAACGCGATGAAGACGCTCGAGGCGGGTAACTCGCTGTACACCAACGTCGGCCAGACCGACGACGGCGACGTGTGGTGGGAGGGCCTCGAGGGCACTCCCGAGCACCTGATCGACTGGAAGGGCAACGACTGGACGCCCGAGTCCGGCGAGAAGGCCGCCCACCCGAACTCGCGCTACTGCACCCCGATGTCGCAGTGCCCGATCCTGGCCCCCGAGTGGGACGACCCGCAGGGCGTGCCGATCTCGGCGATCCTGTTCGGCGGCCGTCGCAAGACGACCGTCCCGCTGGTCAGCGAGTCCTTCGACTGGCAGCACGGCACCTTCCTCGGCGCGACGCTGTCCTCCGAGCAGACCGCCGCGGCCGAGGGTGCGGTCGGCACCGTGCGTCGTGACCCGATGGCGATGATCCCGTTCATCGGCTACAACGCCGGTGACTACCTGAACCACTGGATCACCCTCGGCAAGAACGCGGACTCGTCGAAGCTGCCGAAGATCTTCTACGTGAACTGGTTCCGTCGTGGCGACGACGGCCGGTTCCTGTGGCCCGGTTTCGGTGAGAACTCCCGCGTGCTCAAGTGGATCATCGACCGCATCGAGCACAAGGGCGGCGCGCAGTCCACGCCGATCGGCTTCGTCCCGACCGCCGCGGACCTGGAGCTGACGGGTCTCGACGTGGACGCAGCCGACGTCGAGGAGGCGCTGGCCGTCGACGTCGACGAGTGGAAGAAGGAACTGCCGCTGATCGAGGAGTGGTTCGAGTTCCTCGGCGAGAAGGTGCCGTCGGGCATCCGCGACGAGTTCGAGGCGCTCAAGGGCCGCCTGGGCTGATCGCCCCTCGCACAACCGTTTGACCGAATGTCGCATTCGTTCAGTTCAGCTGAACGAATGCGACATTCGGTCGTTTCGGGGGCGCCGAAAACCGGGCCGGGCACCGCGGTCCGCGCGGGCAGTGGTGCAATACACGCAACGACCGCGAGACCCGGCGCTGCCGCGTCAGTGAGGACCTGCCATGACTCAGATCTACGAAAACGTCACCGAACTGGTCGGACGCACCCCGCTGGTGCGACTGAACCGGGTGACCGCCGGGGCGCAGGCCCAGGTGGTTGCCAAGCTGGAGTTCTACAACCCGGCCAACAGCGTCAAGGACCGGATCGGCGTCGCGATCGTCGACGCCGCCGAGGCCGCGGGCGAGCTCAAGCCCGGCGGCACCATCGTCGAGGGCACGTCGGGTAACACCGGCATCGCCCTGGCCATGGTCGCGGCCGCGCGTGGCTACAAGGTGATCCTCACGATGCCGGAGACGATGTCCACCGAGCGTCGGGTGATGCTGCGCGCGTACGGCGCGGAGATCGTCCTCACCCCGGGTGCCGAGGGCATGGCCGGCGCGGTCAAGAAGGCCGAGGAGATCGTCGCGCAGACCGCGAACGCCGTGCTGGCCCGCCAGTTCGCGAACCCGGCCAACCCGGCGATCCACCAGCGCACCACCGGCGAGGAGATCTGGGCCGACACCGACGGCGAGGTCGACATCTTCGTCGCGGGCATCGGCACCGGCGGCACCCTCACCGGCGTCGGCCGCACCCTCAAGGAGCGCAAGCCCGGCGTCCAGATCGTCGGCGTCGAGCCGGCGGACTCGCCGATCCTCACCGGCGGCCAGCCCGGCCCGCACAAGATCCAGGGCCTCGGCGCGAACTTCGTGCCCGACATCCTCGACCGCGACATCTACGACGAGATCATCGACGTCGAACTCGACGACGCGATCCGCACCGCGCGTGACCTCGGCACCGTCGAGGGCATCCTCGGCGGCATCTCGGCCGGCGCCAACGTGTGGGGTGCGCTGCAGCTGGCGAAGCGCCCGGAGAACGCGGGGAAGCTGATCGTGGTGGTGGTGCCCGACTTCGGCGAGCGCTACATCTCCACCCCGCTGTTCGAACACATTCGGGACTGACGGTCGTGGGAGTGCTGCGCACGGTTCGCGAGGACCTGAAGGCCGCGCGCGGCCACGATCCGGCCGCGCGCAGCAACCTCGAGAACGCGGTCGTCTACTCGGGCCTGCACGCCATCTGGGCGCACCGGGTCGCGCACCGCATGTGGGCGGTGCCCGCGTTGCGCGGTCCGGCGCGGGTGCTGGCCCAGTTCGCCCGGTTCCTCACCGGCGTCGAGATCCATCCCGGTGCGACGATCGGCCGGCGGTTCTTCATCGACCACGGCATGGGTGTGGTGATCGGGGAGACCACCGAGATCGGCGACGACGTGATGCTCTACCACGGCGTCACGCTCGGTGGGCGGTCGCTGGCCAAGACCAAGCGGCACCCGACGATCGGCAACCGGGTGACCATCGGGGCCGGCGCGAAGGTGCTCGGTCCGGTGGTCGTCGGGGACGACAGCGCGATCGGCGCGAATGCCGTGGTGACCCGCGACGTCCCCGTGGATTCGATCGCCACCGGCATCCCGGCCACCGTCCGTCATCGCAGCGGCAGGCAGCACGAGGAGTTGGTGGACCCGACCAGCTACATCGACCCGGCTATGTACATCTGAGTCCGGTCAGGCCGTCAGGCTGGGTTCGTCGCTCGTGGACAGGGTGAGCACCGCCTTCAGGACGTGCTCATGCCGCTCGAGCCGGGACTCGAGGTCCCGCAGGATCTCCGCGACGGTGTGCTCGGCGAAGTCCCCGGCCAGGTCCACCCCCGCCACCAGGTAGACCTGCCGGGGTCCGAGGTACTCCATCCGGAGCAGCGTCACCCGGTCCACCTCGGGCAGTTCGAGGAGGGTCGCCAGGCCCGCCGCGCGCAGCTGCGGCGACGCCTCCTCGCCGATCAGGAACCGGCGGTTGCGGTCGATCAGGATGCCCGCGATCACCGCGAGCAGCACGCCGACCGCCATCGACCCGATCGCGTCCGGGACGGGCGAGCCGGTCAGCTGGTGCAGCAGGACGCCGACAAACGCGATCACCAACCCGATCAACGCGGCGGCGTCCTCCGCGAACACCGCGCGCACCGTGGGGTCGGAGGTCTTGAGGGCGTGCTCGAGCAGGTCGCGGTCGGCGCCGGCCGCCTCGCGGCGGATCTGCCGGTACGCCTGTCGGAACGAGACCGCCTCCAGCACGAACGAGATCCCCAGGACCGTGTAGGCCACGCCGAAGTCGGTGGCGGGTTCGGCGTGGAACAGTTCCTGCACGCCGTGCGTGATGGACACCCCGGCCCCGAGCGCGAACAGTCCCAGCGCAGCGAACATCGACCACACGTAGGCCTCGCGGCCGAAGCCGAGCGGATGCGTCCGGTCGGCGGGGCGTCGCGACCGCCGGTTGGCGATCAGCAGCAGCACCTCGTTGGCCGTGTCGGCCCAGGAGTGGGTGGCCTCGGCGACCATCGAGGCCGACCCGGTGACGGCGGCCGCACCGGTTTTCGCGATCGCGATGGCGAGATTCGCGCCGAAGGCCAGGAGGACGGTGAGGGTGCTCTCCCCGGCGGAGTCCACGGCGGCGGGCGGGGTCGTGTCGGCCCCGGGTGCAGACAGGCTCATCCCCGAACGATAGGCGCACGCGCCGGATCCGGTCGGGCGACGGGCGGGCCATATTTGATCTTGAAATCCGTGGATTTCGACCGAGCCGGTTCGGTGCAGGCAATAGGCTCTGCACGTCTTCTCCGACGACGCAGGCCGCAGCGCCGCGAAGCCGGAATCCGTTGAGCAAGAACTCGAAAGGTCTCCCCATGCAGACATTCACCCGGAAGGGCCTCGCGCGGGTCGGCGGCGGCGTCGCCGTCACCGCAGCGACGGTGGCCGCCGTGGCGATGGCAATGCCCGCGACGGCGTCAGCCGCCCCGACCGTTGCGCCGCCCACCGTCGTCGCGACGTCGTCGGGCAACAGCCTCACCATGAAGCTGACCAACCCGAACACCCTGCTGAGCCTCACGGGCTGCCAGGCGTTCGTGGTGAACGCCAAGGACGTTCCGGCGGTGGTGTCCGACCCGACCAAGCTGCTCGACCCGGGCGTCGTGGTCTACCCGAACGTCTCCAACGTGCTGTCGCTCTTCGGCGCGCTGCCGGGAATGACCGTCACCAACACGGTCAACGACATTCCCGCGGGGCTCTACGGCGTGGTCGGCGGCTGCGTGAGCCTGCTCGACGTCACCCACCCGGTCATCGACTCCCCGCAGGTCATGCAGGTGGGGCTCCTGCCCGGCGGCAGCAGCGACGGCAGTTCGTCGATTCCGTTCGGCAGCTGACGTTTTCGCAGCCCGCGTAGCCCGGACGAGATGATCGGTCCGGATACGACGACGCGCGGCGTGCACCTGGTCAAGGTGCACGCCGGCGAGCCGGGATCGAAGGCGTACCAGTTGATTCCGTAGGTGCCGGTGCGGACCTGCTTGGCGACCTCGAGGCCCTTCTCGATGTCGGTGGTGTACACCGAGCCGGCCAGGCCGTAGTCCGAGTCGTTGGCGATCGCGATGGCCTCCTCGACGGTGTCGTAGGCGATCACCGACAGGACGGGTCCGAAGATCTCCTCGCGCGCGATCGTCATCGAGTTGTCGACGTCGGCGAAGATGGTCGGCTCGACGAAGTAGCCCGTCTCCAGGCCGGCCGGCACGCCGCCGCCGACGACGAGGCGGGCGCCCTCCGCCTTGCCCTTCTCGATGTAGCCGAGGACCTTGTCACGCTGGGCGGCGGTGATGATCGGGCCGAGCTGCGCGGCCGGGTCGTCCGGCATGCCCATCGGCAGGAAGCCGACGAAGTTGGCCATGGCCTCGACGATCTCGTCGTAGCGCGAGCGCGGCGCCAGGATGCGGGTCTGGCCGACGCACGCCTGGCCGGAGTTCATCAGGCCCGACAGCACCAGCATCGGCAGCGTCGCCGGGACGTCCATGTCCTCGAGCAGGATCGCGGCGGACTTGCCCCCGAGCTCGAGGGAACAACGCTTGAGGTTCTGCGCGGCGATGGCGCCGATCTTGCGGCCGACCGCGCTGCTGCCGGTGAAGGTGATCTTGTCGACGTCGGGGTGCGAGACCAGGTACTCGCCGGTGGGGGCGCCACCGGGGACGATGGACAGCACGCCCTCCGGCAGTCCGGCCTCGGCGAAGATCTCCGCGACGAGGTTGGCGTTCATCGGGGTTTCCGGCGCGGGCTTGAGCACCATGGTGCAGCCGGAGATGATGGCGGGCGCCAGCTTGTTGACCAGCAGGAACAGCGGGACGTTCCAGGCGATGACGGCGGCGACGACGCCGACCGGCTCACGCAGGACCTTGCAGACGCCGAACGGTCCGGTGCGCTCCTCCTCCCAGGAGAACGACTCGGCCAGTGCCGCGTAGCTGTTCAGCACGGCCAGCGACGGGGTCTTCTGCATGAGTTCGACGCCCGTGCGCGGCGCGCCCATCTCGGCCGTGATCAGCGTGCACAGCTCGTCGGAACGCTCCTCGATCAGCTTCGCCGCCTTGACGAGGATCTCGGCCCGCTGCGCCGGGGTGGTCTGCGGCCAGGGGCCGGTCTCGAGCGCGGTGCGGGCGGCGGCGACGGCGGCGTCGATGTCCGCGGGGGCGGCGACGGGAACGCTGCCGACGCGCTCCTCGGTGGCGGGCGAGAACACCTCGAGGCGCTCGTCGGTGGCGGGTGCCACCCACTGGCCGCCGATGTAGAGCTTGTCGTAGTCAGTCATGAGTTCTCTTCCTTGCTGGTGTGGGATTTCGGGCTCGTGGTGTGAAGGTCGCGTGGCCGCGTGCGCTGCGGCGGCGGGGCGCCGGTCCGGGTGGGCGTCACGACACCCCCGACCAGTAGGTGCCGTCGAGCATCGCCTCGAGGGTCGGGCGGTGCAGGATCATGTCGTCCGGGTCTGCGGGTGACTCGGCCTGGCCGAACGCGATGGCGCGCGCCTGCACGCGGAACATGACCGTCGCGTGCCGCAGCGCGGCGAAGAGGATGTAGTAGTCGAGGTTCTCGGCCCGGTGCCCGGAGGACTGGGTGTACCGGGCCTCCACGTCCTCACGTCGCATGAAGTCGGGCAGCCCGGGCAGGCCCGCCAGCGTCGACAGGTCCTCGAAGAACCGGTGCTGGAAGATCATCCACCCCAGGTCCACCTCGCGGGGTCCGACCGTTGCCATCTCCCAGTCCAGCACCGCGACCGGCGCGAAGTCCCGGTACATCATGTTGCCGATCCGCGAGTCGCCCCAGCACAGCACCGCGGGGGAGTCGTCGGCCGGGACCGTCGCCTCCAGTCGGTCCAGGCAGCGCTCGATCAGCGGGGAGCGTGGGCCGTCTGCCGAGACCCATTCGTAGTACTCGCGCTGGTTGGCCAGATAGGCGCGGAACGCCTGCTCCCCGGTGGGGCCGCCGCCGGGCAGCTGCAGGAAGTCGAAGTGCCGCAACGGGTCCTCGATGCCGTGCAGCTTCGCGAGCACGTCCACCGAGGAGTCCTGCAGGGCCCGGCGCTGCTCGGCGGTGGCCTCGGTCAGCCAGGAACCGAAGGTGTACGGCATCACGTCCGGCGGGACGATGCCCTCGATGCGCTGCATCACGAAGAACGGAGCGCCGAGGGCGGTCGCGTCGGGCTCCGACCAGTACGTGGCCGGCACGGGCACGTCGGTGAGCTCGCCGACGACCCGCATCACGTCGAACTGGGTGTCCATGTCGTAGCTGGGGAAGATCGGCATCGTCGCGGCGGCCGGTTCGACCCGGGCGACGAGTTCGTGGGTGCGCCGTGCCCCCGGTGCCTCGTGAATGGCGTCCTCCGCGGACTCCGTCCACGTCGCGTCGAACAGGATGGTCTCGCTGGACATGCCGTTCGCCGCGGGCAGGCGCACGTCGGTGACCTGTGGGTCGGCGCCGTCGTGCAGTCGGGTCCGGAGCCAGGCCTGCAGTTCGCGGCCCAGTTCGGCGGTGTCGCGTTGGGACCCGCTGGGCCGAGCGACCTCGGAGTAGTTCTCGTTGTCGCCCGGAGGCGCGTCGGTGGGTGCGGTGTCGGCTGTGCTCACGGTGCCCTCGTTCCGTCGTCACCGTGGCCGCGGCGCGGTCCGACGGTGAAATAACCGAGTGTGGTGAGGAGCACAGTAGAACACGTTACAGAACCCTCGCGGGCAAATCAGCCCCCATTTCGGTCGAGGTTGGAACGAAACCCCGAATCGGTGCCCGACCAGGGGCGATGTCGACGGGGTTTCGCTACTCCGCCAGCATCAACGCGCCCGCGCCGATCAGCGTCGCCCGACCGCCGAGCTCCGCCGGCACGATCCGCAGGCGCCGGCTGAAGGACAGCCGCGCGTGCCGGTCCGCCGCCTCGCGCATCGGGTCCCACAGCGGCGCGCCGGACTGCCCGAAGCCGCCGCCGACCACCGCCAGGTCCAGGTCCAGCAGCGCGGCGGTCGACGCGATCGCCGTGCCGAGCGCGGTGCCGGCCCGGTGCAGCGCCGCGAGTGCCACTGCGTCGCCCGTGTCCGCCGACACGGACAGCTCGTGACCCGTCGTCCCCGTCCAGCCGCGGGCGTTGGCCCAGCGAACCGAGGACGGTCCGCTCGCGACCGCCTCGAGGCAGCCGAATCCGCCGCACGCGCACGGCACGTCCTCGGCCCCCGGGACCACGACGTGGCCGATGTGCCCGGCGTTGCCGGTGCGCCCGCCGGCGACCCGACCGTCCAGGATCAGGCCGCCGCCGACGCCCGTGGAGACGATCATCCCGATCTGGTTCGCGGTCCCGCGGCCGGCGCCGAAGCGCTGCTCGGCGAGTGTGCAGCAGGCACCGTCGATGGCCAGCGCCACGCGGGCGCCGGGGAACAGCGACCGGACCGCGTCGACCAGGGGGAAGCCGGTGCGCCACTGCGGGATGTTGAGCGGACCGACCACGCCCGCGTCGACGTCGACCGGGCCGGCCGAGCCGATCCCCACCGCCGTCACCGGCCGCCCGTCCGCGACCTCGCGCAGCAGCGTATCCGTCGCCTCCCAGACCCCGGCCGCGGGCGTCGGGACGCGTTGCTCGCCGAGCAGCTCGCCGTCGGGGGAGAGCACCCCCGCCGCCAACTTGGTGCCGCCGATGTCCAGGGCGAGAACGGTCATCCGCGCAGGCTATCGCTCGTGAGTGCTTGTCGGCCCCAGGGGGACAGTGTGCTGTCTAGGTAGACGTGGGACATAGGTGTCTACGTAGATGTGAGACAGATTTTAGGCGGCGGGGCGGAGTTGTCCTTGGTAGCGCTTGGCGTGGTCCAGGTGCAGGTGACCGAGGACGGCTCCGCCTCGTTCGTATGCGGTGACG